>CAZSYK010000004.1:0-62513 GCA_964610685.1 uncultured Eubacteriales bacterium | reverse complement strand
TTCTTAAAAAAATGTGCGAAAAACTTGATCTTTTAAAAGAAGTTTACATGCTTATTGAAGATGCCATAGTGGATGACCCGCCTTTTCTTGTGAAAGAAGGCGGAATTATAAAAGAAGGCTACAGCGAAGAGGCGGACAGGCTTCGAAAAGATATGAACGGCGGAAAAAGTATAGTAGCCGAAATCGAGCAACGCGAACGAGCAAACACGGGCATTTCAAAACTTAAAATTGGTTATAATAAGGTTTTTGGTTACTATATCGAAGTTTCCAATTCGTTTAAAAATAAAGTTCCTGCCGACTACATAAGAAAGCAAACGCTTACTAATTGTGAAAGGTACATAACTCAAGAACTTAAAGACCTTGAATCAAGAATTTTGTTTGCTCGGGAAAAGATTAATGAAACAGAGTATAAAATTTTTGAAGAGGTTCGTTTAAAAGTGGTGGAAAGTCTTCCGCAAATAGTCAGAACCGCAAACATCATAGCAAATCTCGATGTTGTAAGAGCGCTTGCGGAAATTGCCGCTACAAACAACTATGTAAAACCCGAAGTTAACAACAGCAACAAAATAATAATTAAAGAAGGGCGCCATCCTGTTGTGGAGTCGCTTTTGCGTGACGCTCCGTTTGTTCCAAACAACAACGTTCTTGACAATTGCGATAATATGGTGGCGGTAATCACGGGCCCCAATATGGCGGGCAAATCAACTTACATGCGTCAAACAGCGATTATAGTTTTAATGGCGCAAATCGGCAGTTTCGTTCCTGCATCCGAAGCTCAAGTCGGAATAGTCGACAGCATTTTCACTCGCATAGGCGCATCCGATGATTTAGCTTCAGGTCAGTCAACTTTTATGGTTGAAATGAATGAAGTGGCTGATATTATAAAAAACGCAACTTCCAAAAGTTTGCTGATTTTAGATGAAATAGGGCGAGGAACGTCCACATTTGATGGCATGAGCATCGCGCGAGCTGTTCTTGAATATGTTGCGGATATAAAAAAGCTCGGAGCAAAAACTTTATTTGCAACTCATTATCACGAACTTACAAGTATGGTGAGTGAATTTGAAAATATTAAAAATTATAATATAGCTGTTAAAAAGCACGGTGATGATATAACATTTTTAAGAAGAATAATTCCCGGCGCAGCCGATGACAGCTATGGGATTGAAGTCGCAAAACTTGCCGGGCTTCCACAGTCAATCATCTTGCGAGCAAAGCAAATTTTAAAGTCTGTCGAAGCAACTGAAATTTGTCATAAAACCATAAATTCAAAAGCGGAAAATAAAAATTCAGATGAGCCTGAAAATACTCAGCTGAAACTTTCGGAAAATTATTTGACGGAAACTTGGGTAACCGAAAAATTAAAAAATCTTGATATTAGCGTTCTGACGCCCATCGAATCCATGAATATTCTATACGATCTTATAAATATTGCAAATAAAAAATCAATCTGAAATAAAAGGGGTTTTTCGGTATGCAAAAAATTAATGTTTTAGATAAACATATAGCGCAGCTTATCGCCGCCGGGGAAGTTGTTGAAAAGCCTGCCTCGGCGCTTAAAGAGCTTATCGAAAACTCGATCGATTCGGGTGCCACTCGCATTATCATAGAAATTAAAAACGGCGGAGTTAAATTAATAAAAGTTTCCGATAATGGCAGCGGTATATATAGAGCTGACGTGAAAAACGCGTTTTTAAGGCATGCCACAAGCAAGCTTCAAAACGCTGAAGATTTAAATAACATAAATTCACTTGGGTTTAGGGGAGAAGCACTTGCGTCTATATGCGCTGTTTCAATGACAGAAATAATAACGAAATCAAAAGAAGAAATTTCCGGAACGCAGTTTTTTATTGATGCAGGTGCAGCGGGTAAGCTTAACGACATAGGTTGTTCGGACGGTACTACTGTTATAGTGAAAAATCTTTTTTACAATACTCCTGCGCGAATGAAATTTTTAAAAAAAGATGTCACCGAAGCGAATGCTTGCGCCGGGGTGATTGACAAGCTTGCGCTTTCCCATCCTGAAATATCTTTTAAATTTATAAGAGACGGCAAAGAAGCTTTATTTACTCCAGGGGACGCAAAAATCTCCTCTGCTGTATACAGCGTTTACGGTAAAGATTTTTTTGAAGGTATGATTCCCGTTGAATACGAACTTGGCGGAGTTAAAGTTTTGGGTTTTGTGAGCAAGCCTTCTGCAGCTAAATCCAGCCGCAGTATGCAAAATTTTTTCATTAACGGGAGATATGTGAAAAGCCAAGTAGGTGCAAGCGCATTGGAGGAAGCTTTTAAGAATTCGATAATGGTTGGTAAATTTCCTTACTGTGTGATTTACTTAAATGTTTCACCGAATTTTGTTGATGTGAATGTTCATCCTTCTAAGACGGAAGTTAAATTTATTAACGAAAAAACAATTTTTGAGGCAGTTTATTATGGTGTGAAAAGCGCGCTCATGAATGACGACAGCAAAAGAATAATTCTTGATGCTGAAAATGAAAACCCGCTCTCAAAAGTTCAGTTTAAGGATTCGTCTGATTTTTTTCAAAATATTCGAAAAAGCATTGCTGAGGTTCCGCAAATCTCACATTCAAACATATCTTCAAAAGAAAATTCTCAGAGCATTAATCCTTTGGATTCATTTTTTGACAAAGTCAAAGAAGAAAAAGCTGAAAACAATGTTATGCCCCAAGAGCATGAGAATATTGTTGCCGAGAATTTATACTCAAAAAATAGTTTTGAAAATTCACGCTTAAATTTTGAAAAAGCAGCAGATGTTGAAGTTGATTCTTTTTTTGATGCTTTCCAAGAAAAGCACGCAAATATAATCGGCGAGGTTTTTAATTGCTATATTCTGCTGGAGTGTGGTAATGAGCTTATCTTAGTCGATAAACACGCCGCTCATGAACGGATTATATTTGAAAAATTAAAAAAAGATGAAAACAAATGCGAAGCGCAAAGCCTTTTGGAGCCGATTGTTGTTACTATGAGTAAAGAAGAATACGGTGCGATTCTTGAAAATTCGGAGTTGATTGCCAAAGCCGGATATTTTGTGGAGGATTTTGGTTCGGGTGCTGTAATTGTGCGCTGTGTTCCAATGCACGTTTTAATTGAGGATATTTCCGATTCTATTTTGGAAATTGCAAATTATATAATCAGCAACAAAAGAAATCTCAACACTAACAAGCTCGACTGGCTTTACCATAACATTGCCTGCCGCTCGGCAATTAAGGGCGGAAACAGCAGTAACAAGAAAGAAATTGCAGCTCTTGTTAAAAAACTTATCGAAAACCCCGACATACAGCATTGCCCTCACGGAAGACCTATATATGTTTCAATCACGAAAAAATTTATCGAAAAAAAATTCGGAAGGGCGTGACTTTATGCCTTCAGGCTTTATTCCGGTGGTGTGCATAGTTGGACCGACAGCTTCGGGTAAAACCGATCTCGCCGTGGATTTGGCGTTAGAATTCGAAGGGGAAATTATTTCAGCTGATTCCATGCAAGTTTACAAAGAATTTGAGATTTCCACTGCGAAACCCGGCGCGGATCAGATTAAAGCTGTGCCTCACCATTTGATTGATTTTTTGTCTGTCAGTGAAGAGTTCAGTGTTGCCAGGTTCAAAGTTCTTGCGGATAAATTTATTGAAGATATTCATTCGTGCGGCAAACTTTCTTTTTTGGTGGGCGGAACAGGCCTTTATATCGATTCTCTTTTAAAAAACATAAATTTTGAAGATTTTTCGAATGTAAATGACAAAGAAGCTGAGGCTTTTCAAGGTCTTAGCAATGAAAAGCTGGCTGAAATTCTTGAAAAAGTAGATCCTGTAAGTGCTGAAAAAATTCATTTAAATGACACCAAAAGACTTATACGGGCCATTGAATTTTTTTATGCTGCGGGTTATCCTATATCTAAGCAGACAAATCAATCCAAAAAAGCCCAGCCTCTTTATAAAGTTTGCAAAATAGGACTTAATTTTAAAGATCGCGATATCTTATACGACAGAATAAACAAACGAGTCGACAAAATGTTTGAAAAAGGCATTGTGGAAGAAGTAAGAAAACTATCACGAATGCATCTTAGCAAAACAGCGCAGGCGGCTATCGGATACAAAGAAATAATTCCGTTTTTGGAAGGTAAGTGCAAATTGGAAGAAGCCCGCGAAAATCTTAAAAAAGTTACCAGGAATTACGCAAAGCGCCAGCTCACTTGGTTCAGGCGGGATAAAGAAATAAACTGGATTTACCCTGATGAACACGATAATTTTTTCAAGGTTACGGATACAGCACGGGATATTATAAAAAATTTTGATTGGTAATATATGAAAATAAACATTAAACGTTTTGGTTTTAAAAAAATTTTAATATTTGTTTTTTTAATCGGTATATCTGTTTGTGGAATATATCATTTTGTGTCATGCAAGTATATGAGCATAGAAACCGAACTGGCGGAAAAAGGCGAAATCACAGATTCTATAGAAACAATTGGAATAGCTGTTCGGGATGAAACAGTTTTAAATAGCGATTTTTATAACAAAGATAATTTAAAATATCTTTTCAGCGATGGCGAAAAAATTTCTAAAAATGCCGTTCTTGCTGAAGTTTATGAATCTTCATCTGATGCTAAAGCGAGCTATAAAATCGACACTGTGAATAAAGAGATTGAAGTTCTTAAGAAACTTAATTTTTTTAAATACAACATTTCCAGAGGAATAAATTTTATAAATAACCAGATAAATGAAGAAATAAAAAATCTACTTATTTCTCTGGGAGATGTCAAGCTTTTGGAATCGGATGATTACAAACAGAAAATCTTATATTTGCTTAATGAAAAACAGATAGTTCTGGGCAAAGATATAAATCTTGATAGCAGAATAAATTCGCTTGAAGAAGAGAAAAAGCAACTGCTTTCTTCCGGCTCTAAAAGCGTTTCGGTAATAAATTCGCCCGAATCGGGAGAATTTATAAGCCATGTGGATGGCTGCGAAAACAGAATAGATTATAAAGGTATACTTCATTCAAACTTTGAAAATTTAAATTTTGATGATGTATCTTGTGGTTTTGCAAGTGACAATAGGGTAAGTAAAATAATAAAATCCGAAACGTGGTATATTGTTTGCAAAATCAGTGGTGATGAGCCCCCTGGAACATCTATAGGCGATGAGGTTAAAGTAAACATATTATCGCTTGACTATGCTTCTGATATTCCTTGCCGCGTCGAGTCAATTGTTAATAGATCTGAGCAAGGCGATTTTGTGATGGTTCTTTCGTGTGATTATATGAACAAGAATTTAGCTTTGATTCGAAAAGAAAAATTTAAGATTGATCTTAAAGAATATTCGGGTATTAAAATAAACAAGAATGCTATTCACAAATATTCCGAAGACAATAACACTTTTGAAACCGGAGTATACGTTAAATGCGGAAATTATTTGAAATTTAAAAAAGCAAAACCTATCTTTTGGACTTCTGAAGATGTGGTGTGTTCCTACAGCCCTGAAGAAGACAGCGACTTGAATTATGTTCATCTTGGAGATAGTGTTGTTGTTCAAGGTACTGACCTCTATAGTGACAAACGAGTGAAATAAGTATAACTTGAACTTTTTATTAATAAAACCATGATTATTATTGTTATATTTTAATATAATTTCTTTTGTCTTTTTAGGGATAATGTTTTCAAATTGGATAATTTTGTAGAATTTTGTATCAATCTATTATAATTTTTTAGCAAAATAATAAAAATAATTGTTGACATTCATTGGCAAAGTGCAGATAATATTATTTGTAATATTCTAAAAGGTCAATTTTACATATGAAATAGGATATTTACCATGATAATTGAAGATGTATAATTTGGTATTTTATGATTAGGAGGAATTTGAAAATGTCAGGATTAGTGGAAAAATTCAAAGAAATGTGGGCTCCTTCCGACGATTATTACGAGGATGAATACGACGAACAGGAAGATGGTCGCGAAGAAGACAACTTGCGTTCAAAATATAGAGAAAAAAGAAATTCTTCGGGAAGCAGAGTGGTCAGCATTCACGCGACAGCTAAGCTAAAGGTAGTATTATCCAAGCCCGAACGTTTTGGAGAAGAAATAAAGAACGTGGCAGACGAGCTTTTGAAAATGCATACCGTGGTACTTAATCTTGAAGATGTTGTTAAAACAGAATCGAGACGTATTATTGATTTTTTAAGCGGCGTTGCATATGCTAACGGAGGAAAAATCAAAAAAGTTTCAACGGACACTTTTGTGGTAACGCCGTGCAATGTGGATCTGGAAGGTGACGAAGTTTTAGGGGAACTTGAAAATTACGGAGTATATTTTTAATACGTATTGTTACGAAAACATTCGGTTATGAAAATTTGCAAGTAAAATATTCATTTTTTACTTGCAAATACTTTGTATCTGTTTAAAATAGGGAACAGAATTATAGATTTTCAAAGAGGTGAACGCTTTGTTAAGTATTGAGGACATTAAAAACGTAAGTTTTCGCAGAGCAAATTTTGGTGGATATAAACCTGAAGATGTAGATGCTTTTATTGATGATATTCAAATTTCTTATGAAGAAATGATGCGTGAAAGAGAAGATCTCTTAAAGAGAATTAATAAATTTCATGAAGAAGATAATTCTATAAGAAAAATAATATTGAATGCACAAAAAATTGCAGAAAAAGCTTTAGAAGACGCAAAGGTGAAAACTACCGATATGATAAGTAAAGCTGTGGAAAAATCCGAGAAAATGATTAAGGACGCTAAAAAAGAAGTGTCTCTTCACATGGAGATATCAGAAAGGCTGAAATCCGAATCCGCAAAACTAAAAAAACAGCTTGAAGATATTTATAAAAAACATATTGAAATTATTGATAAAATACCAAGCGATATTTCCGTTATTAAAAAAGAAAAAACATTGGATTCGACAAATATCATTTCAAACGAAAAAGATTCTCCTGAATCTTACCGCGTATCGGAAACAACTCGGTTGATGGGAAAAGAAGAAGAGGAAATTTCCGGAGGAACAGAACAAAGTTCACAAGATATATTTTCTACCGCTAAAATCGAATCGATAAACAGTAAATTCGAAAATTTGAAATTTGGCGAAAATTATCAAAAAGAAGAAAATAAGCCCAAAGGTGTGTATTTTGGGATATTCAGAAACAAAAAATAGGTTCTGATATTAAATTTTTTAAATCTGCTTTTATTTAGAAGCAGATTTTTAATTATGGTTTAAACAAAAAATTAAAGTTTACTTGACTGTTCAAATTATCCTAGTAAGCAAAATGATAAAGAAGGTGCCGTTTATAATAAGGTTTATTTATTAATTTTTATCATTATTAGACATATGGTTATTTAAATATTGCTTAGGCTAAATAAAAAACTCAAAATTGATAAAGTATCAGATAAGCATATGATAGCTCTTGTATGGTGAATAAGATTTTTTGACTAAAAAATAAGTTGATTTCAAAGATAACAGGCAATAAATTTATTTATTATCTCACATATCCATCTGCCCTGGAATATAAAATAATAAGAAGGGGGAATACAGATGGGTATATTTAGAAAAATAATGGATTCATCCAGCGGTAGTAAAGATGAATCACACGGACAATCGTGTACTGACGCCGGAAATGAATGCGGTAATTTTGTTGATGGCCCAACATGTTGTCCGGGCCCAACCGGCCCAACCGGCCCAACCGGCCCAACCGGCCCGACCGGCCCTGCAGGCGCGACCGGCCCGCAAGGTCTACGAGGTCTGGTAGGTGCGACAGGTGCAACGGGTTCGCAAGGTGCTGCAGGCGCGACAGGTCCGCAAGGTCTACGAGGTCTGGTGGGCGCGACAGGCGCAACGGGTTCGCAAGGCCCTGCAGGTGCGACAGGCCCGCAGGGTTCAATAGGTCTGGTAGGTGCGACAGGTGCAACGGGTTCGCAAGGTGCTGCAGGTGCGACAGGTCCGCAAGGTCTACGAGGTCTGGTGGGTGCGACAGGTTCAACGGGTTCGCAAGGCCCTGCAGGTGCGACAGGTCCGCAAGGTCTACGAGGTCTGGTAGGTGCGACAGGTGCAACGGGCGCAAACGGTTCGGCCGCTATTATTCCATTTGCATCCGGAGGTCCGATGTGTTTAACCACAGTTGAGTGCGGGGAAAGTGGTAAAACTGCGTTTTTGGGATTTGGGAATTCAGCTCCCGGAGTTCCGATAAAGTGTGGAATAATTGATCTTACAAATACTTTGGGGACAATAACAAACTTCGCTTATTCTATGCCACAAAGCGGTACATTAGATAGCCTGACTGCCTTTTTCTCTACAAACGCAGCACTATCTTTAACAAAATCATTTGTTAGTATTGAGGTTGATGTTTATACATCGCCTACTCCCGATAATAAATTTACATCCGTTGTTTCTGCAACACTTTCGCCCGATTTAACCGGATTGGTTTCGAAGGGTACAATAGCTACCATAAGTGTATCGGAATTAGGGATATCGTTAACGCAAGGCACGAGAGTCTTGGTGGCTTTTTCAGCATTTGCTACAGGAGCTTCTTTAACAAATATAATTTCGGGGTATGGCAGCGCAGGATTAGGGATAATATAGATTAGTTGCAGTTAGTGTCGAGGTCATGTATAAATTTTCAAATAAGGTATTTCTGTAATTCTGCAGGGAGTTCTTGATTTTTGAAATATTTGGAAATTTATTACAATAAATCAATTGAATAATCTTAAATTAATAAATGATTTCAATAAAGTTTCAATAAATTCTTGACAAAATTTAACAAAAAGAGCATAAAAGATGCATACTAGGATATTGGAGGTGGAAATAATGTTTAAAAAATGTACCGCACTGGTTCTCGGTCTAGGTTTATTGTTAAGTGGCACTGTTGCTTCTGTTTCCGCGTATAATAATGGCAGTATTAGGTATGCACCTTGTTGTTGTTGCGATGATGGCGCAGGTACCTGGGGTTAATTGAAGATCGAAAGAGCGGTTAGCGCATAAAAATTAATTTTTATGCGCTATACTTTTTTATTTGATTATTTGGTACAATAAAAAGAGGTGAAGTTATGATATATATTTTATATGGGTTTAGATTTTTAATTGAAAGTATTTTCTGTTATTATATCTATGGTGAAAATGAAGATAAAAATTTCGGGGATCATAAAATTAAAAAAATAACAAGGTTTTCTTCTATATATATAGCGTTATTATTACTGTATAATAGTTTTGCTATAGATGTTGTCACGTATAGATTTACATCAGTTTTTATAATGTTTGCATATTTTTTGATTGAAAGTAAAAAAAATAAAGATTGGCGATTCATTTTAACTTACTCATTTTTTATAAATCTTGTATTAGAATCAAGCAATTACATAGGTTATAAAATAAATTGTTTTTCTATGCAGTTGCTGGGAATATCCGAAGCTATAATGGATAAGAGTATTCCGCTATTTATGTCTTTTGCTCTTGCTATACATTTTTGTGTTTTACTATTAATTTATAAAATTAATTTTGTAAAAATAAAAACAATCAAAATTTTATCCATACAGAGATTATCGCCAATGTTTTTTTCTTTGTGTTTGACAGTGTTTCTTTATATAAAATATCAGCTTAAGGTGCTTCCGTATGGTAAATTTTATAATATTATGTCTATGATTCTTATGCTATATTTGCCTTTGCTCATGGGCTTTTATTTAATAATAAACAAATTGGTAAGATTAAAAAACATAGATAAGAATCAAATTGAAGACATATTAACTAAAGATACAATTTCATTTGGTATTCCTGTAATTAATGCCGTTATTAACTTTAATTTGAGTACATATGAAAAAGACAGAAAATTTTTCGAAAAAAAGCTGGCTAAATTAAATATAAATCACGGATATCAAGGTTACAATCAAATGATTCTTTGTTTGGCTATAATTAAGCACTTTACCGGTGGTGAACTGATTTTTGATGAAAATATTCTTCGCTATGCATCACGAATCACTAGAGTTCAGCAGAATATGATATATAATAATATTAAAAATATTATAGAAAAAACTTGGATTCAAGTAGATTTGGAAGTTCTCCAAAAAGAATGTGAGTTTATAGATGCGGAAGACGGTTGCCCCGAAGTTAAAGATTTTTTAATTTGCATGGCGAAAAATTCGGCTTAGAATTACTTTCTATGTTAACAAAAGATTTTCACAAAAATTATATAAATAATAACTGCCAACACAAATTTCCTAAAATTCAGGATTATTTGTATTGGTTTATTTATTTGGGTATTACTCAGTTGATTTTCATAGGCAATAATCAAAATATAAATTTTTATGGTAACACTTATAGAATTAAGAAATCAATTTGTAAATAAGTAAAATGTGAGTTCGCATGTCCATGAGCTTCGAGTATATCCATATGAATTAAATCTTTCTTGATTATTTAATTTCTGTGCCGAATTAAATTTATTGACTCATAATTTGTAATGTTATAAAATATTTTGGTATTACTAATAAAATTTATTATAGTTTCACAGATACGAGTAACTGCATGAAAAAATTTTATAATTTTACCACTAATTTCAATGAATTGGACGGTTGGCGTTGAATCGGGTTCTTGCCTAATTTATTAACTGAAAACTATTATCCCCGGCAAGATCTATGATTACCTGATTAAGCATTATACATAAGTAACTCATAGATAAAATTATACTAAAACAGTAAGCTGTGTATAGTTCAGGCCATAAATTAAAAGGAGTGAAGTTTAATGAAAAAATTGTTCAAAAAAGTAACTGGTGTAATCATGGTCGTATGTCTTGTTTGTATTAACAGTTCGGCGGGTTTTGCAGCATCTAAAAGTTCGGGGAAAAAAGCAATTATCGTAATCCCCGGGATTAGCGGATCGGAACTTTTTTCAGCTGAGGATCAGGTTGTAGAGGATACCTTTTACTCTAAAAATCATAGATTTTGGCCGCCGGAATGTATAATGCCAATTGTGGACATGAAGGATTTTAGCGATTCAAACGTAAAAGAAAAACTTGATATGGAAGCAATAAAAAAAGACTTAAATTTGATTGCATGTAATCCTGACGGAACGTCAAAGGTGAAGATGATGCCCATTAACCCGATTTTAGACTGCAAAAACAATCCGGATAACAGAAATTTCGGGGTAGTTGACGTTTACAAAAAGCTTGTAAAATCAGTATGCAAAAGCGTTGACAGCAATGAATATGACGTGGTGTTTTTTTCTTATGATTTTCGAAGAAGCAATAAAGACACAGCTATGGAACTGGAAAAATTAATAACAGAAAACAAGTATGAAAGTGTTAACTTGGTTGGGCACAGCATGGGGTGTCTAGTGTGTGCATCTTATCTTTCAAAGGGACAGAATCGGAATAAAACCGATAAAATAATATTGATCGGCGGCCCGCTTTTGGGATCGCCAAAAGCTTACAGTGTGCTTGATGAGGGAAGGTTTGTGGATGGTATTCTTGGCATTGTTACATGCCCGCTTATAGCTCCTATGATCAAAAATATAGTTCATAATTGCCCTACGGTCTACGAATTGTTGCCTCCGAGACAGTATTTTGATGTGGATCCAAACGGCTATCTAACTAATGGAGTGGATTACTCTAAGCCAACTAAAATAACAAATTATAAAGATACCGTTGAATTTATAAACAGGAGAATGATATCACAAAATTCGGATAAATTCTTACATAATGCCCAGCAATTTTATGATGATTTATTTAAAGAAGGCCATTTTGTTTTGGAAGATGCGAAATTAAAAGTATTCAATGTGCTAGGAGTATCTCAGAGCACTTCCGGCAATATAGTTGTTAATAAAAAATCAAAACTTGATATGTGGACTAATAAGGAAATTAAAGCAGACGGCGATGGTATGGTAACTTTAGATAGCGCATTAGTCGGAAAAGCCTTAAACGATAAGAACAACTACTACTTAAAGCTTGTTTCTCACATGGGGCTGATATCAAACCAAATTTCTGTAGATATGGTTTGCAATATATTGAATAACAATTCTAAAGTTCCCGGGATATATAATCTGATAGTTTTAAAAAACAGACCACATTAAAGAAACAAATTCATCTGCTTTGTCGTCAATTTTTATTGACGACAAAGTTTTTTGTGTCTATTATTGGATTTTTTGAAAATTTTTGATATACATGTATTATTGTTTTGCTGACAAATTGAAATTTGAACATTATTATAAGAGACATCAGTAATATAACTAATTTTTATTTTTTGATCCTATTTTTGAAATATATCACGTCCTTTCGAATTTTAGCAATATCTTACAATGCGTTAAAAATTAAGTGAAATTATTGGTAAACAACTAATACATACATGGTTCTTCCCACCATCCGAAAGCAATGTTTGCGAAAATTTTTTCGTTACTTGTTTCAGGAGGAAGAAGGTTAATTAAAAAGCTGCCACCTGGTGGGCAAATAAATTTTCCATCGTTTTCGGAAACAACTGTTGATTGTGCACTACAGCGACGCCCAAAAATAAGTGTTCCTTCAGATGGCAAGCTTGAAACATTTTCGGAATACAAAAAACACATTTTAGGTACGGGTAACGGACAAATGGCGGTGTTTGCCGGACTTTGCGTACGTGTAATTTTAGGTTTACCCGAAACTTTAACATTTAGCCACGCTTGAGAAGAAAAGGGTGTGTCGGTTATATTTGTTACCGTAAAAACATTTAGAAAAAGTAAAGTTCTTGAACCGGGAGGGTTAAAAAGTCCTGCCCATCCATACTTTCCATTGCCAAACTCCACACTGCTTGTGCCGATAAAATATTTGCCCTGAAGTGACTTATAAAGTGAAAACGGGCATGCGGGGTTGCAGTAAAGATTATCGAGCATCAGGTATATTCTCCTTTTTGTATTTATTTATGATATATAATATGAAAAATATTTAGAAAAATGATGAAAAGAACGTTTTTAAAAACATATAAGTTTTAATTTAAAGCGTGTTAAACATTAGTATAATTTGTAAAACATGATCAACATAAAAGTTACTAATCACTATGAGTTATTTCTCGATAAACAAATAAATATGTAGATAGATAAAAAAATTGTAGCCACTGAAAATGAGAGGTAAAAGTTAATTTTTGAAAATAAAACTTATTTTTTCGGAAATAATAATTTATGAGGTGAAGATTATGAATGATAATAATAAGCCCAAAACTCATGAGAATTCAAAAAACAAGCAGCAAAATTCCAATCGCCCTGTTAACGCGCTTAATAATTCGTTTGAGCTGGAGAAGAATAGTCTGGATCACGAAAGGAAACCCGCGGAAATAGGCTTTAATATGAAAAGATAGTAATATGTTAACGCCGCAAAGCAAAAAATCAACAAAGATGAAGAATATTTGTTTATAACCGCAAATAAAGAGAAGGAGATTTTGTTCTACTAATAGAAGGAAACGCAAAATCAGGTAAAAAAGCCATAAAATCTAATCCCCCACTCAAAAATAAATAAAGGAGTGTTTTGAATGATTGAAGAAAAATCTTTAAAAAAAGTTGCGGGAGGAGTTCCGCCGGTGTTAAAGCGATTTTGTTGGTATTGTGGGGAAGTTTTAAAACCGAGAATTGTAAGTACTCCGATTGGCAGCGTGCATTACAAATGCTATAAAAACATGACAGGCGAATGTCAGGAATAGAGCAAAAATTAAAAAGCATCTAAACTTTAAAGTTTAGATGCTTTTTAATGCTATAAAAATTTCGAAAAACTTTTAACGCTTTGCTATATGTAAGGCATATTATTATGCTCGGTATTCACGTAATCCAAAGGTATGTAAGGGTATGTATTTTAACACAAATGCACATTATACTACAAAATAAATACTTATATTGCAAAATTTTTAAAAATATAGTATAAAAGTTTAAACAAGTTTCACTAACTTAGTAAAGCAGTGTTAAACCTTTTTTATAAAAAGGTATAGAGGAGTGAATTTTGAATGAAGATGACAGGTAAATTAAAAAAAGATGCCTTTATAACCTTTTTTATCTTGATATGGATACTTGCAATTGATTTTAATTCGGTATATTTATCTTATTTATCTAGACCTGTTGACAACTCTTTTACCTTTGCAAAAGTAAATTCTTATACATTATATTATGAGAAGTATAACAATAACAACTATGGTTTGTTCTTTTATGATGACGCAGTACTTTATTCGACAGCTTAAAGCATACAGGCCAAAGAGAAAACGGAAATATTAGTATTGTAGAAGCGGGTTATGGTGTTTTCAATCCTAAAGATATTACATGTTCAATCGTAACACTTGCTAATGGCGAATATGTTACCGTAAATAAAATAGAAGATATTCTTCATGAGTTATATGCGGATTATAACCTGTACACTGCAAGTCGTGTAGACAGCAATTATTTTGCCATGTCCATTGGAAATTATTTTACAGAAGAAGATCTGACAGGGCGGCTGTTAGATACTGTAACGTAATGGAGGTCGTGAGATTTTCCGTTACTGAAGTTGGACAAATTTTAATTTTTCTTACTACGATTCGAGTTAAAATTATGGCTTTTTGCGCTATTAAATTTCGTGTTTTGCTGATGTATTTGATTTCTTATATTAGAAAAAAGTTTAAATCAGTAGCGGAAGACGGGCAGTTAGATAAAGAGACACAAGAATCGGCTGAAAAATCAAAGAATAGTCTGAGTGAAATTATTTTGATCACATAGAAATTTCTTGATATAAAAACAAGAAATTTAAAAAGGAAGGTTCTAATTATGACAAGGTTTAGCGAAAAAAATGGAGTCATTATTATTGTTCTATCACTCGTTTTATTGTCAATCGTTGCAACCCTGGCTTATTTAATCTACATAGCAACTCCAACAGCCGGTAATCTTACATTCTATAGAGGCGATAATCAGGTTATGATAACAATAAATGAGACACACTGGGAGAATGGAGCATATACTCAAAGTATTAATCCGGGATCTACCAGAATAGTTCCGAAAGATCCTTCCATTACATTCACTAGCGGCAACGATAAAGCAAATAATATTTGGGTTGCCATGAGAGTGGCGAAAGAAAGCGACAGCAATTGCACTATTTCTTATATACATAACAGTATTGAAGGTTCTGATGCTGAAGGTATGAATGCGGGAAGGACGGGCGATTGGGAGCAGGATAAAGAAGATACAAACATTTATTATTATAAAACAAAACTTCCAAAAGGCGGGACCACATCAACTTTATTTGATAAAGTTAAAGTTATTACACCTTATTGCCGCGAGTCTACAGATTACGCCGAAAAAACATTTTCTATTAAACTTGAAGCAGCAGCTGTTGACTACAACAGCACTGACAAGGGTTTTAACAATTTTTCACTTGAAGTTAAAGCAGCGCTTAGAGCGTTGTTGACTCCTATGGCTCCTTAATCCAATTATTATATAAAGGGAAGATAGGGTCATTGGAAAGCGGAAAATTATTATTTTGACGTTATCTTTAACTTTTTTAGTGGCTGTGGTAATTTGTGGCACCATAGCTCACTTCCCCTTTACGCAAGTAGCTAAAAACATCTTTATGGGGTAGGTAAAGGTATTGAAATTTCTCTTGTAGGATCTAACATTATCAAGAGCGTTTTTAATAATTTAAGACGGGAAAGTATTATTAATACGCATATTTGCAAATAAAGGCTTTGTGATGCCGTGACATAGGCAGAAAGCGGGTTAAAGCACATCCACACAGAGTGCGAATGTAGTCCCTGGCTTTACTTTTGCTTTTGCAAACAACTATTGTAACGCGTCTAGCTTTTGGTGGGAAACTCAAAGAGAAACACTTAATTTTATCTTCTAATAAAGCAAACCTTCACATTCGCCAGGGTCTTGCATGTGAATTGACTTCCATGCCAATATTTATTTTTAATTTTAACTTCTTCAAAATAACTTTTATGATTTTGTTTCCATAAGATACAGTAGAGGTGAAAATTATGGGGACATGTGAAGGTGAAAAGATAATCGCACTTGCCTGTGCTATTTCTTTTCAGCTCGGTCAAACTTTAAACACTGATGATTTGATTTTACTTTCTGCGTTTCTTGTGGTTCTTTCGGATCAACTTGCTTTGCTTGCTGAAATAAAATCAAAAGAAATAAACCGCTAAATTTAAATAAGAATCCCAATTATTTTACAAAGTTTATATTTTTAATTGAGATTTCGGCGTCAACAATTCCGCCCTTGCGCTTTTTGTGAGCTCTAAGGGCAGATATTCGTCAACCGCAAATATAATCAAGCATACGTTTTTAATTTATTTTAATATTAACACGGGTTCAGGTGCTTACGGACAAGCTTGATTTTTACTATCAGGGCATTATCTGTCATTGATATGGGTTAAACATTAAATTCGAACCGGTAATGTTTTTTACTGCTGTATAAATTCAAAGCTTGTTTTTTCACTGCCGAAATCAAATAAAAGGGTAGACTTATAAAAAAATCTAAACCTTGCTTTACAAGACGGCGTCTCGAATATTTTTCTTGTCATCTTGCCGCTACTTGGTGCGTACAAGCTGTGATTACTCCCATCTGAAACATATACTTCGAGTTTGCAGCTGTTATTTTTGATAATAATCTCGTTCCGAGTGCATGAAATTATCTTGGCTCCGTTATAAGTGGCCATTTTATACTCTTTTCCTTTATACCAAACCGTGCAAATAAATCCTCTGAATTCAAAACCCATAAAGGGAATGTCCGCAACCGAAACCATTACCGAACATTTCTCTTTAAAATCGTTGCTTTGAATCCAGACGTAATTTTTGGGGAAAGATCTGCCGCTATCTTTTTCGATATAACCCAAACCGTTTGTTAATTTAATGTGACGGTTATTTATGTTAATGTATCCTTTTAAATTGTGATGCATACTAATTATTCCATGCCTGCACTGCATAGGAAAATATTTAAAAAATCCCATTATATCTCTTTTAAGAGGCGTTAGGTTTTCGTAAAAAACTTCACCGTTTATTTCCACTTCAGAGCTTTTGATATCTAACTTTAAACCATTAAAAGAAAAAATATTGTTTTGAATTTTTATAATTTTTTCTTTTTGAAATTCTTTTTTATTAAAATCAATATTATAAGACTTTTCATTTGTAATTACCTGAATAAAAGCTTTTTCGTTTGATATCCCCGGAATAAAGCATATTGTGTCTTCTTTATTTTGATGTTTGAAATACCATCCTTCAAAAAAATTAATCAACTTTAGCTCCTTTCATGGCGGGATTATCTATTAAGTCGCCGTTTTTTGTAAATCTCGAACCGTGGCAGGCGCAGTCCCATGTATGTTCAGCTTTATTCCATTTGAGGGCGCAACCAAGATGTGAGCATCTTTTTACTGTTGGAGTTAAAAAATTAATTAAAGTTTCACCTAAATTTGTGAAAAGCTGAGGCTTAAAAGCCGATCTATCCGGCGAAAAAACATCGGAAAAATCATTTTTTCTTTCCAGTATCATATCTGTTAAAATTGTTGCCGCTACCATGGAGGAAGTCATTCCCCATTTGTTAAATCCTGTGGCTACATATAAATCGGGGGTTAATTTTGAATAATTGCCTATATAAGCAATGTTATCTAAAGTCATGCAGTCCTGCGTTGCCCAAGCGTACTTTTCTTTGGATTCGGGATAATGCTTAGAAATAAAATTTCTAAGCTCTTTGTAATTCCCGCCTTGTTTTCCGGTGCGGTGATCTCCTCCTCCGACAAGCATTAAATTTTTATAATTTCTAAAAGACATGCCTTTTTGTTGTTCATCAACATACATTCCTTCAAGTTCAAGCGCGTTTCCGATAGCAATAACGTAAGATCTGTGCTGATACATTTTTGCAAAATAAAACCCGTGAGAATTAATAAAAGGAAAGTGTGTGGCCACTATAATTTTTTTGGCTTTTATGCTTGCGTTTTTGGTGAAAGCTGTTCCGTTTTCAATTTTTGTAACAAAAGTGTTTTCGTAAATGTTTAGGTTTTTCGATATCTCATTTATAAATTTTAACGGATGAAACTGCGCCTGATCTTTAACTTTTACAGCTCCGGAAATTTTAAAGGGCAAAGGGATTTCAGATTCAAATTCCGAATTACATCCCAGTTTTTCAAGGGCTCTGATTTCATTTTCAATTTTTTGTCTGTTATTTAAAGAATAAGTATAAGCGGGCTTTTTCTCAAAATCACAGTTGATGTTTTCGCAAAGTTTTCGGTATTTTTCTAAAGATAATTTGTTTGCCTGAAAATACTGGTAAGCTTGATGTAAAGAAAAATTTTGAATCAGATCGTTGTATATGAGTCCATGCTGCAGCGTGATTTTAGCGGTTGTGTTTTTGGTTATCCCGTTACCTATTGTTTTCCCTTCCACAAGCATATAAGGAACGTTCGCTTCTTCCAAAAAGTAAGCACACAGAATTCCGCAAATGCCTCCGCCGATTATAAGAACATCTGTACTTATATCCTTTTCCAATGAATCGAAATTAACTGTTTGCGCTGTTTCATACCATAAAGAATAAATATAGATCACTCCCTTTTACAACAAAAGTTACTCATTGTAATAATTTCTGCAAAAAAAGTGATTATATTCAAACATTACATTTAAAATTCCGTAAGCAAAAATTTTATGTTTATGATATAATCTTAGCACGAACGAAGAAAATATTTGACTGGTCTTACGAGCATAAAAAGGAAAACAAAATGTACGATTGTATTATAATTGGCGCCGGCCCTTCAGGGCTTATGGCAGCTATCCAAGCGAGTGAAAATAACAAAACATTGCTTATAGAAAAAAACTCCACGCCCGGAAAGAAATTGTTGATTACCGGTGGTGGACGTTGTAATTTAACCAATTTAAAAAGTAACAACGATTTTTTGGATGAAGTGGAATACGGCAAAAAATATCTGTACAGTGCCATAAATAAATTCGGTCCAAGCGATATTTATGATTATTTTATGCAAAACGGAGTGCCTCTTAAAGAGGAAAAAGACAACAGGATATTTCCTGTCAGTAATAAATCCGCAGATATTTTAAGGGCACTTTCAAAAAACACAAAAAACGTAGAGTTTAAATACAGAGAAAAAGTGATAAACATTAAAAATGGTGAAATCAAAGAAGTTGTTACATGCAAAAACATCTACAAAACGAAAAAAATAATCATTGCAACCGGTGGCTCAAGTTTCAAAAGCACCGGTAGCGATGGCGACAACATGAAGTTCGCAAAAATATTGAATCAACCGGTTATTCCGTTATTCCCTGCAGAAACAAGCGTGATTTTAGAAGAAAAAACAGATTTGGCAGGTACGTCATTCGAAAACGTTAAGATAAAATTTGGAAATAAACATAAAACGGGTAATTTGATTTTCACGCACGGCGGTCTTGGCGGCGAAGCAATTATGAAAATGAGCGAACATATTTACAAAAGCGCCAAAAAAGAAATATTAATAGATTTTTTGCCACATATCGAACTTAATGAATTTAAGACTTTGCTTAATAATTTTGACCGTGAAAAAGAGATTGTTTCATTTTTAAACACATTTTTCAGCAAAAAATTCAGCACATATTTAACAGGAAAACTGAAAATAGGCAAAAAAATAAAATCATTAAACAGTCAGGAGATTGATAGAACTGCCAATTTAATTAAATCGTTTTCGTTTAAAGTTAAGGGAACGGAAAGTTTGGAAAAAGCTTATGTAACCGGCGGCGGAATCGACATGAAGCAAATAGACTGTCGAACGATGGAATCTAAAATTAGCAAAGGGATTTATTTTGTCGGTGAAGCACTTGATATTCACGGACCAATCGGCGGATATAACATCACATTAGCCCTTTCGACAGGATACATCGCAGGAAAAAATATTTAAAATTAACGGAGCAAGAAAATAATGGATTTTGTGAAAATTTTAGCAGAAGAATTTAAAGTCAAAATTTTTCAAATTGAAAACCTAATAAAATTATTCGATGAAGGTAACACGATTCCTTTTATATCAAGGTATAGAAAGGAAGCGCACGGTTCGCTTGATGATCAAATAATCCGCGAGATTAGCGATCTCGAAAGAATGAAATTTTAAGTTCAATAACCGAGCAAGAAAAAATGACTCCCGAAATCGAAAAAGCCTTGGGCGAAGCCAAAACGTTGGCAGAACTTGAAGACGTTTACAGACCGTTTAGACCAAAGCGCAAAACCCGAGCCTCAATTGCAAAAGAAAAGGGTTTGGAACCTTTTGCAAAGTTTATCATTGAAGATGGCAGCGTGGATGCTTTAAGCGAGGCCGTGAAATACATAAATTCCGAGAAAGGCGTTGAAACCGCCGAAGATGCTTTAAATGGTGCTCTTGATATAATAGCGGAGGATATTTCTGATAACGCGAAAATAAGAAAGAGACTCAAAAATTTATTTATGTTCCACGCGAAAATAATTTCAAAAGCCGCTGACAAAGAAAAAGAGTCGGTTTACACGCAATATTATGAGTTCGAAGAACCTATTTCTAAAATAGCGGATCACAGAATCCTCGCGCTGGATCGCGGTGAAAACGAAGGCTTTTTGAAAGTCGGTTTGGACTTTGATGAAATTAAGGCTATGGATATCATATACTCTGAAATTCCCGCTTTAAAATCAATCAAAAACAAATGTGTCAATTACATAAAGAATGCCGCAGAAGATTCGTATAAACGTTTGATTTTCCCTTCGGTTGAGCGCGAAATCAGAAACAATTTAACAGAGAAAGCCGGCGAAAGTGCTATAAAGGTGTTTTCGGTAAATTTGCGTCAACTTTTGATGCAGCCACCGGTTAAGGGCAAAATCACGATGGGGCTTGATCCGGGTTACAGAACCGGCTGCAAAGTTGCTGTGGTTGATGCCACAGGCAAAGTTTTGGATACAAATGTTGTTTACCCAACGCATTCTGAAGAAATAGTCAAAAAATCGGAAACGACAATCAAAAATTTAATTCTGAAGCATAGGGTTGAAATTATCGCAATCGGCAATGGAACAGCCTCAAAAGAAACCGAGATGTTTGTTGTGAAAATCATAAAAGAGTTAAATTCAAAAGTTTATTACATGGTCGTAAACGAAGCCGGAGCTTCGGTGTATTCAGCTTCAAAGCTTGCCGCAAAAGAGTTCCCTGATTTTGACGTAACTATCAGAAGTGCGGTTTCGATAGCGCGAAGATTGCAAGATCCGCTTGCCGAACTTGTTAAAATTGACCCAAAATCAATTGGAGTAGGGCAATATCAACACGATATGAAGAAAAAACGCTTGGACGAGGCTTTGACAGGCGTTGTTGAGGATTGTGTAAATTCCGTTGGAGTAGATTTAAACACAGCTTCTATGTCACTTTTGGAGAAAATTTCAGGAGTGAATTCGTCTATTGCTAAAAACATTGTGATATACCGCGAAGAAAACGGAGAATTTAAATCAAGAAATGAACTTAAGAAAGTGCCCAAGCTCGGTAAGAAAGCTTTTGAACAAGCGGCAGGGTTCTTAAGAGTTTCTGAAAGCGACAATATTTTGGATAATACCGGAGTTCACCCGGAATCTTATGACGCTGCTAAGTCTTTGCTTGAACTTTTAGGATATTCGAAAAAAGATTTAAAGAGTAAAAAAATCGAAGATTTATCATCTAAAATCAAGAGTTTAAATTTAAAAGAAATATCGGAAAAAATAAATGTTGGAATTCCAACGCTTGAAGATATCATGAAGGAGCTTTCAAAACCGGGTCGTGACCCAAGAGACGAGCTTCCAAAACCAATGCTGCGTGAAGATGTTATGGATATAAAAGATTTAAAGCCCGGTATGAAGCTCAAAGGTACGGTGCGAAACGTTATAGATTTCGGCGCTTTTATTGATATTGGCGTACATCAAGATGGTCTTGTTCATGTTTCGCAAATCTGCAATAAATTTATAAAACATCCGTCAGAAGTTTTAAAAGTCGGAGATATTGTTGAGGCTAAAATTTTGGCGGTAGAACCTAATAAAAATCGTATTTCACTCAGCTTGAGAGAGGATTAATACCCTGGAGATAAAACTACGATACAAAGAAGGAATCTAAAACAATTTTAAAACATACGGCTACAGCTTCGAAAAAAGCAAACTTGTTGCAGTTGCGAAATAAACCGAGATATTTAAAATGATTACCCGGGCACAGTGGGCAAAAAACGCGATAGTTCAGATGAAGAAGCGTTTTTTGCCTTTAAAAATGACAGTACATCAAAATTTAATATTTAAAAATTTATTCACTTGAAGATAGGCTTTTGGGCATGGTTTTTCGAATTTAAATCAAATTAATTATAATAAATAATTTTTGTGAATAATAGTTATATAAAATATTATTTTGGAAGTGATCTTTTGATTAAATTAAAATCATTAGTAATAAGCTTATTAATCCCACTTGCCGTTGGAGGTTTATCAGGTTTTTTAACTATGAATTCAATGGAAATTTATAAAAATTTAAATCAGCCGAATTTTGCTCCCTCACCTTTTGCGTTTCCTATTGTATGGACTATTCTTTACATTTTAATGGGTATCTCTTCATACATGATTTATGAATCAAAATCCCCGCTTAAAAATAAAGCGCTTGCTGTATATGCGGTTCAATTGATTTTCAACTTTATTTGGCCTTTAATATTTTTCAACGCTCAAATGTATTTGTTTGCATTTATCTTTCTAATTGCTTTATGGCTACTGGTTGTTTGGATGATAATTTTGTTTTATAAAATTAAGTTCGTTGCAGCTTATCTTCAAATTCCATATTTGCTCTGGCTTACATTTGCTGCTTATCTTAATTTTACGATCTATTTACTCAATTAAAATCAATGTCATGACGATACGGAATTAAATTTATCAATTGATCTAACATATTGAGGGCGAAGCACGCTTTTCACGAGGCTGATATCCTGGTTTTATTGGTTTATCTAACAGTTGTTAGCTGCCAATTTTCATGCCATTTTATTTAAACTGTGTATATACAACGCCTGCTTTAAGTGCTCCTTTGCTTCTGGCTTTCGCAAGCTGCGATATCGTTACTAATTGGTAACCCTTGCTTTTTAGTTCAGGTACAATTTTCTCCACTGCATCAGCTGTACTTCCATAGATAGAATGCATTAGTATTATTTTGCCGTTTAAATTTCCTATTTTATTTATCTCGTCTATTATTTTACTTGAATTTCTTGATTTCCAGTCAACTGTATCTACAGACCAGTTAATAAGCGGGTATTTGATTGTGCTGCAAACTGTTTTATTTGCATTACCGTAAGGCGGTCTGACTAAAGCGGCTTTATGTCCTAATACCCTCATAAATGCATCGTTGGTTTTGTCAATTTCTGATTGTATTTGCGAAGGACTCAAACCATTTAAATTTTTATGATCATAAGTATGACTTTCCACTTCGCATCCTGACTGTTCTTCTCTTCGGACTATAGCGGGATAGGTATCTATCAAGCTTCCTAAATCAAAAAAGGTTGCAACCGCATTATTTTTTTCTAATATATCCAATATTCTCGCTGTGGATATTGGATTGGGTCCATCGTCAAATGTTAAGGCTACCATTGGTTGACCGGAGACAGCTGTTGTTATTTTATTATTGTTACTACTACTAATACTATTATTATTATTATTTGATTCACTGATGTGCTTATTACTGTTTTGTTTTTGCTGTTTTGGCGGCGTAATCTCTGCCAGTGAACCAATATTCGGAGCAGGTATTTCTGCTTTTTTGTTCATATTATAAAGCAAACAATTTTGCATACTATCATATGGGACAGTCACGCCAATCGCTCCGCAAGTATGTAAGATTATCGTGGACTTATCGAAATAAAATTTTATGCCGTCGTTTGTTAAAGCGTATTGGTTAAGATTTTGATCACTTGCTGAATTATGGATTTTGTAATCGCTTGATAAATCATTTTTGTATGTAGCTTCGAGGTACTTTAACAAGTAAACTGAAACGGTTTCTTTGTAATCGGATTTGAAAATATCGCTGCTATCTAATTTTTTTCCCGTTGATAAATCAAAATTATAGGTGTAAGTTTTTGTTTTTGAATCAAGCGTTTCGTCCGTTTCTACTTGCTCTATTACAACAAAGCTCATTTTATTTTCCGGTGCAAGGTACGTTTCGTAAGATAAAAACAATCTGTAAGTATGATTTTTGTTTTGCTCTGAGGCCACCCCGTATTGAGTGTTAAAATTATTGTGAATATTCGTAATAATATCATGTATCTGATTATCTATTTCCGTTTTTCCTATTGTCGGATATTTAATAACATGCGACAAAAAATCCCCATATTCGATAATTGAATTGACTTTACCAATTTGTTTTTGTTCATCCAATCCCATAAAATAAAGGCTTTCGGCTTGCTCGAAATCAGATATTTTTTGTTCTTCTGAATCTAGTTTGTTCCCAATCATAAAGGCTATTATGCTTCCGGCTACCAGCACAAACGCGGTTAATAAAATCAGTACTATTTTAATTAATTTGGTATGTTTCAATGTTAAATTTTGTTTCATATTTAGCCCTCTTTGCTTTTTATACTTTATGTACTATATTTTAAAACAATATCACAAATTAATATAAAATTATACATTTAATTTTTGGAATATGTTGAAAATAATTGTAAATCAAGTGTAAAATTAGCAAGCGTCAAAGTTTTTTAAAAAATATTTTATGAATAAACTTTGTAAACTTACTAAAAACACAAAGCAGATTTATGAATAGGAGGGAATTATTAAAATATGCATCCAACACTTTTACAAGGTACTCGACTTGTTATGTGTTTAGATGCATATTTTTTAATTTTTTATTTAATAGAGTTGCGGTTTATCTTATTCTTACTTTATCGTGGTATTTTTTGTTTGCGTTTACCGCTTTAATATACATTTCAACTATTTCGTTGTCATAGTGACGGTTGAAATGATCTATCAATTTTTTATTATCGCTGTTTTCGGGTATGTATTCCCAGGGAAGGGTGAAAAGTAAAAAATAATCAAGTATAAATGGTTTTTGATCGGAATTTAATTTTATCGCACCTATATTTGAGAAAAATTCTGTATACTGCGTTTTGGGCATTAATTTTTCACCTTTTATCGCACTAAACAGCACATCGTTGGAGTAGTATGCGGGTTTGAGATCGAGTCCCCATGTAAAAGCTGCCCCGATATCATGGAAGCACACAACGGCATCTTCTTTGAGATAAGGTAAAACGCTTAAGAAATCGCAAATTTCGCCGGGTCGTGTATGAACTGTATCTATCAAACAAAAATCGATTCCTTCTCCTATTTCATCCATAAAATCGCATGGAATTCCGTCAGTGTATAATTTCCAGCGGTCTGACATTAATTCCGGACACTTTTCTTGCACAATATAGCCTGCCGGTTTTTTAGGATTTCTATAATAATACGGTAATTTATCTATGGAGTGAATTTTGGTTTCCGGCATGTCTTTCGTCGCATTCAGCATTACAGCTGAAGAACCACCGGCTGATACTCCGAGTTCTAGAATTTTTTTAGGTTTATATTTTCTTATAAGACCATTTAAAAAGGCTTGTTCAGTATATGCCATCTCGGATAAATCTTTTATTTTATATCTTATTTCGTTTAAAACTTCAGATTCGTAATTTTCAATTTTACAAGCGGACGTTTCCACTGATTCCGTGATATTTTTAAATTTTGCATTACTTGCTAAAACTGATGCGCCCAAGCACGGAGATGATGCTATTCCCATAGATAACAGACATGAAAAAGTTTTTTTGAATTTTGACGACATTTTTTACACTCCTTATAAATTTTTGCGTTATGTTTTCAATTTTGTTTTTACTGTAGATTTTAATCTGTCGGCGTATCTTAAATAATCTTTAGAGTTAATTACATTTACGTTTTTATCAACATTAACATTAATGGAAAAATTTCCGTTTTTATCGCTGCCGATAGTATTTACAAAATCATATAACCCCCCAAAACGTTTGTTATCGTAATTTTTATTGACAAGTATTACAGGCGTGCCCATTGCAAGGCAGGGTAGGGCACAGTGTATTCGATTTGTAACAACTAATTTTGCTTTTGAATATTTTTTCAAAAGTTTCCTTGATTCTTCAAATCGTTGCTCATGAGTGGAATTTTTTGTAAAGTTATGAGTTGTAAATTCAATTTTACTTAAATCATAATTCTTCAAAGATTGTAAATATAGGTCGGCTTCAGCGCAGTCACCGGGCTTATAATCACAAAAAACAATGTCATCCGTACGTTGACTGTCATCAATTTTATAATCTATGTCCATTGTTGTGGTTAAGCAACCCGAAAAATAAGTTGCAACTCCTTCCTGAGCCAACACTTCCTGAGTGTTATGATCCCTGCAACCTATTGGTTGATGCTTTTTTAAATAATCTACTGTATTTTGGGTTAAATCTCTTAAATTATTTATGTGTAGCGAAACGAAAACCGGACTTATTTTCTCTGAACACACATCATTGTTTTCGTTTAAGAAATACCACGTGTTCATTATTATGCTTATTTAATATTTTATAAAATATTTTTGATTTTACTTACGATTATGGGTGAGTAACTTCGAATCTCTTAAAAATATTATTTTCATAGAAAATAATCTCTCATAGCACAGCGGCTTGTGAGAGATTATTATATATTGCTGATTAACTGATGTTGTTATATCTGGGTCTTATAATTATATATTATATCCACGTTATAAAAATCATAAAAAGTTGACAACAGAATTATATTACATTTATGAGCATATAAGCGGTTTGTTTTTATGAGATTTTTTGCACAATAATTTGATTTTATTTAAAAAATATTATATAGTATTGCCAAAAAGCAAAGGGCGTGCTATATTTTGAAAATAAAATTTAAAAACAACAGATTAATTATTTTACTATTATTTTTTGTGAGTATAAATTTTTTAAACGCTAATTCGTTGGATAACCAAAACGAAAGTACATACAAATTAATAGAAGTACCCTATATAAATCAAAACCAAGTAGCTTACGGCTGCGAAGCTGTAAGCTCCACCATGCTACTGCAATTTTATGGTTATAAAATCAATGAGAAAGATTTTACTGACAATTATTTAATTAGGAAAAATTGGTGCATAGAAAAAAAGGGTAGGGCTTATGGCCCTGATCCCAATTCTGCTTACTGCGGGAATCCATATATATGCACGGGTGCAAATTGCGGTTTTGGTATTTTTGCGCCGGCAACTGCAAAATCGATTGATAAAATATTAGATTCTTCAAAGCATTCATCAAAAGTTATTACAGGAATGTCTATTGAAAATATAGTTAAAGATTACATAAGTAAAGGTGTACCTGTTTTGATTTGGGCGACTATGAATATGAAAGCTTCTTCCTGTGGCTATTCCTGGATCATAAATTATGTTGACGAAAATTCCAAATATAAGATTGGAGATAAATTTACGTGGATTAGAGGAGAACATTGCTTGGTTTTAGTAGGGTACGATGAAAACAGCTATTATTTTAATGATCCTTATAAAAATCATGGCGTGGTTTCTTATGAAAAAGATTTGGTGAATCAGCGATATTCAGAATTGGGTAGCCAGGCTATTGTTATTTTAAATAAAAACTCTTTGAAAAATGAAACGTGTAGTAATTCTAAAGAAGAAAAAAATAAATCTTTACCCTCAATAAAAATTGGAAGCAAAGTAAAAGTGATTAAAGGTATAGATTATTACGGTAAAAAATTCAAACTCTGGCACTCTTTATATGATGTAATGTCAATAAATGGGGATAGGATTGTAATTGGCGTAGGTAAAGATGTTGTATGCGCTATTAATTCAAGCAATTTAAAAATTTTATAACAAATTTGCTTTTTGGTTGCCTTTTTCTACAAACCTTTAATTCAATAGAATTTCAGATATTGGTAAAAAAATCCTGTGCATTCATATTCCGCCGGGGCTAATTCATAAATGCTGTCACTATTATATTTTTAAATTTTTCTGTAACTGCGTATGAAAAAACAAAATTAATGCTGTAACCTGCTTCAACGTTATGGTTTATATTTAAAATTTTGGCATATCTTGTTAATCCGGCAAGAAGTTTGACAAAAGTATTTATGAATAAATTTTTTTGTTA
Organism: uncultured Eubacteriales bacterium; assembly: GCA_964610685.1. Taxonomy (GTDB): domain Bacteria; phylum Bacillota; class Clostridia; order Oscillospirales; family Acutalibacteraceae; genus UMGS1491. The sequence goes on along the minus strand of CAZSYK010000004.1, from coordinate 34,440 downwards.
CAGGGAAACATATAAACATTACACTGAAAGGAGGTTAATAAAATGAAAGAAAATGAATATAAACCCGGTGAGGTTGCACAAAAAGATTTAACTTTGAATGTAGTTGATTCAGAAGGAAAAAATTTAGGACAAATCGAAGTTCCAAAAGGACACACAATTCCGCCAACTCGCGAAAAGGGCGGCGAAAAATACGAAAAAGAATAACGTTATAATATTTAACGTGATATAGGAAATATTTGAGATTTACTAAAATTTCAAAATTAACCAGCGTTTAAACACGCTGGTTTCTTGTATATAAAGCTATATGTTAGGTGTGCGGTTCAAAAGAGTTTAAGCGATGAGTAAAAAATAAGAATTCGCTTTGCTATAAAAATTAAGATATGCAACAATGCCTAATAAATCATAAAATAACAAAACCTTACTTTATTTTAGTTTCGCCACTTCAAAAAATTTTGTACATAAAAAGGCATTAATATAAACTCATAAGAATACCTTTACGTTATCTTCCGTCATATGCATTGAATCTAATGCAGCAGTTGGATGTTGGCACTTTTTTGGGATCAACAGGTTTACATGTCGCCATGATTTTTTTTTCTTGCTCTTCGTAAAGTAATCCATATTTAAACCACAATATTTTTGTTTTGTTTATAATTTTTTAAGCAAATGCAAATATGAATCTAATATTTGCGCAACAGTTCCACAAGCCATAAGAAAATGTGCAATTAAGCTATAGAAATTAGAATCGTTAATTTTATTCTTATAAAGTGAAGTTTATTTTCACACTTTGAAGTAAAATCAAATATCAGACAACCACAAATTTTTTAACATTCTATAGTTTGAGTACTAAAATTTTTTAAAATTAAGATGTAAAATATTTAAAGATGAGAAATTATTAAACCATATTGATAAAATTAATGCTTTTAATGAATCTTATGATACAATAATATATATGTAAATGAATCTTAATATTAGCAAAAAGGAGTTATAAATATTTTATGGAAAAACATTTAAAAGAATTAAATAATAAAAAGTTTAATAATATTGCTAGTGGATCGAAATATTTCAAAGGCAAAATTATTAAACTTGTTGCGTCAATAATATTAAGCCTTTTAACTATAATGCAAACAGGAGTTTTAGCTGTTGATACCAGGAGAAACGGTTTACTCTCACCGGCGCCGACACCAACACCAACACCTAAAACATTATCACCCGCGAATTCAAAGAGGCGTTTATCTAAAGAACAGTGGATTTCCATGTTACCTGATGCTTGGGCAGAGTTTTTGAATACCTATAAAGCCGTCTGCGATGCTGCCGAAAATGAAAATATTCGTCGTACTTTTAGGAATAATGCCGAGATGGCCTTTAATGAAATAAGCGATGTCTCACATGGTGCTGCCGATGAAGCCGTCAGCGCTGCTTATGATGCCGACAAGGATGCCGATGAGGATTCCTATGGTGGCAAGGTCGTTTATACCCTTAACCCTTGGTTTCCTAAATATAATAAGACTTTTTTAGATGCGTGGAGAATAGACGGCGTGGCTTATAAGATCATCAAAGATTTGCCCGTGGAAGATCTTGTGAATTTGATAGTCGTTTTAAAAGAACAAATCGTAGAATTAAAATCCGTAATTGTACGCCATCAGAATCTGGCGCTGATACCGATACCGACAGAGGCGCTGGGGCGTTTCTCCAGAGAGCGTTTGCTTGCCGGAATACCTGAAACTTGGGCAACGTTTTTGAATACCTATAAAGCCGTGTGCGATGCTGCCGAAAATAAAGATGCCCGTCGCATTGTCAGGGAGGAAGCCGAGACGGCCTTTCAACAAATCGACATCGCCTCCTGCTGGAGTATCGCCACTCAGGCTGTCAATATGGCCTATGGTGCTGATGATGATGCAATAAGTACTTCCTTTGATGAAATTTCATATTATTACCTTAACCCTTGGTACCCTAAATATAATAGTGCTTTCTTATATGCGTGGAGAAGGGGAGGCGCAGCTCATCAAATGATCAAAGATTTGCCCATGGAGGATCTTGTGAATTTTATAAAAGTCTTAGAAGAACAAACCGCCAGATTAAAAAATTTATATCCACAGAAGTAAATGAATGATCATCGGTTGCCATTTAGGCGGAATTGTGGACTGCAGATGAGTTTCGTAAAGTATTCGAAAATAATGAACTGCAAATTTCAATGTCAAAAACATTAGACACAATCCCTTGATATTTGAAATTAAAAATTTTAGATTTTTGAAGCATACTACCGTTTCGTTTAGGTTGAATGCTTCTTTTTCGGCCTTTATTTATATAATCTTTATTGGTGTTTTTGGTTAAATAACATAGATTTTTTATTTTACAAACACAACCCGGAAAATTTTGGATAATTTCGGAAAAAACATACCTGTATTTTTTTCATAATCCTTATATTTTACAAATTCTTCCCGCAAAAAGATTTCCTCCTGCTTTGATTGATAATAAAAAGGAATAAGAATGAATATATCAGGCGCTATACTTAACCAGTTAGCATATGCTAAACTTCCGCCAAACATCATTAGTATTACCGAGGCATAAAGAGGATGACGAACAATTTTGTAAATTCCTGAAGTGATAAGGGCGTGTTCATGGTATATTTTAATTTCATTAGACCAATTTCCCTTGAGTTCTAATCTTGCGGAAATATTTAAAGCCGCACCTAAAACAATCATTATTGTTCCGACAATTATAAAAATCGGGTTATTAAAATCAAGAACACCTAATTTAAAATAAAGTATCAAAAAATAAATTATGTTAAGTACTATCATGCTGCTGTGTACTATAATTGAGCGTTTGCTTTTTTTGATATTGTTTTTATTGTTATACCTAACAAAACTTACAGCCATTGAAAAAAAATATGCGATAACACTAAACATTATAATTTTTTCACATATAAAAGCTACCATAAATTTCACCTTTGTGTTGTTTAATTATCCTAAAAATATAGTGATTTTTTAAAAAAATTAACAAAATAAACATGCTTAGTTTATCACATTTCCCGTACGTGGGCAAGCATAAAGCCTGTTTTCATTTATTTGTTTTGTTTGAAAAAAATTTTCTGTATGTGTAAAATATAAAAAAACATAAAATGCCGTTGAAAAACCCGAGGTGCTAAATGGAAAAGCAGTATAAATATTACAAAACAAGGAAAGACCAAGATTTTCATGAAATGTTGCTGAATGTTTATAACTTATACAAAAATAAAATTGCGGTTAAGTATAGGCAAAAGAACCAAATTGTAGAAATTTCTTACTTGAAGTTAATTGAAAATATTTGCAGTTTTGACAATTATTACAGGCGCAGGGGAATAGATGGTGTAAACATTGGAATTATATCAGAAAACAGGTATGAATACATTCCGATATATCTGGGAACCGTTTTTTCAAACGTAATTGCGCCGATAGATAAAGAAATGGACGAAATCAAATTAAGGAATTTACTGGAAAAATTTGATATTAAAATCCTGTTTTTTTCAAATAAAACGAAAAATAAAGCAATCAATTCTGCCGAAAAACTCGGTATCGAGCTTATCAACATCGATGAGGAATGTGAAAAGATAACAGCAAATAAAAGCGATATAATCGAAATGTTTGAGAATATCAAAAACACCCCCAAAGATAAATTTTCGGTCTTGGGTTTTACCTCTGGCACAGGGGGTGAAATTATGGGAGCGATGCTTTCTCAGCAAAACATTGTTTCGAATATTCGCGCGGCTAATGAAAATAACGATTTGAGAAGTCCGCTTCTTTACACGTTACCCATGAATCACACATACGGCTTTAATCCGGGAATACTAACCGCGCTTTACAGAGGGAACACTGTATGCATTACGATGAATTTAAAGCATTTGAAAAAAGATTTCGTTGAATATAACCCGTACTATATAGGGAGCGTTCCAATTGTTGTAGAGAGCATTTATAAAAGTATAATCGCGGAAATTAAAAAGAGAAAGAAAGAAAAAATCTTTTTTTTAATGATTAAAATCAGTAATTTTTTGCTGAAGTTAAAAATAGATGTTCGACATATTTTGTTCGGGAATTTACTTTGCAAAAATCTTAGATTGTTTGTATCCGGCGGGGCAAGTTTAGATGAATCTTACATAAAAAAATACAGCGACATAGGTATTAAGGTATTAAACGGCTATGGTCTGACAGAGTGCTCGCCGCTCATTTCCGTGAACAGAGATATTTTTAACGTTGCGGGAAGTGTAGGCTGGATAATTGACTGTGTATCGGTCAAAATAGCCGAAGACGGTGAAATATTAGTAAAAGGCCCCAACGTCATGCTGGGTTACTATAAGGATAAGGCTGCTACACAAGAAGCAACAACGATTGACGGTTATTATAAAACAGGAGATCTGGGCTATGTCAAAGACAACAAGGTGCTTTATGTTACCGGCAGAAAGAAAAATTTAATTATCTTAACGAACGGAAAGAACTTTTCTCCCGAAGAAGTTGAAAATAAATTGCTGCAATTAGACTATGTTAAAGAGTGCGTTGTTTATTCGAAGGAACACAGCGGCACTTTGAAGATAATGTCAAAAGTGTTTTTAGAGAACTCACACGAAAATCTTGCACAAGACATAGAACTAATAAACTCAAGTTTACCGTATCATATGAGAATCGATGAATACGAGATTTTGGACAAAGAATTTGAAAAAACAAGCACCAAGAAAATATTAAGGAGCAATTATGTTAAATGAACTCAAAAAAATATTGAGAGAAAATTATAACGTTAACGAAGTGGAACTGGATTCCAATTTTAAAAAAGATTTTGGGCTGAATTCATTTGATTTTATGAATCTCATATGTTTAATAGAAGAAAAATATGGATTTGTTATGGAGGAAGAGTATCTATCGTTAAACACTGTAGGCGATTTGATAAAACACATTGAAAAAGCACGTCTTCAGGAGTCGGGTGAGCTATGAAAGCTATAATTGTTAAAACAAAAAAAGAAAAATTAAAATTTTTAAATTTCAGGAAAAAGATATACAGCAACTCCCCTTATTTTGTGGATAATAATTTGTTTATGATCAAACAGTTGTTTTTTGAAAAAATCTGTTTTTCGGAAGGTAAACAAATAATTCCGATCAGTATCGAAGATGAAGGTGCTATAAAATGTCAATGCGTAGCTATTTGGGCGAAAGAATTGCCAGAATACATACAGATGTGTTTTTTTGAAAGTGAGGAAAACTGCGAAAAACCCGTGAAAATGCTTTTCGATAAAGTGATGGAAATTGGAAAAAGTCACAATTGCACTAAACTGGTTGTTGGACTTAACGGCCACGTTAATTATGGTTTGGGATTACTGTGCAGTCACTACGAAAGCAAAAATTCTTTTGGTTCGGCTGCAAATCCTGGCTATTATAACGATTATTTCAAAGCTCTGAATTGCACTGAAATATTTTTGAACACTTACAGATGGAACGATATGAAAAATTTGGCAGACAAAGCAAATAAGTACTCCAGAATACTTTCAAGGATAAACGCCACTTATCGTTTTGAAACTTTGGACAAGAAGCAATTAGATTATTACGCAAAAATTTATACGGATCTTAATAATAAGTGTTTTGCGGATCACAGGTATTACTACAAGCGCAGTTATGCGGAAGATAAGGAAATGCTTCGGGAATTGCTTTTTTTCATGAAGCAAGACTCTTTAATTTTTGCTTTCAAAGATGATAAACCCGTTGGATTTGTCCTTTGGTATCCTGATTTTAATAATCTCGTTTTCGAGGGGGAAAGTTTTGGCACAAAAACATATATAAAAAATTTGTTTTTGGGGAAGAAAATCAAAACCGCCAAAATTTCTGAGATCGGAATATTAGAAGAACACAGAAAGTTTGGATTGTCGTTAGGGCTGCTTTATAAAGTTTATTTGGGTTTTAAAAAATACGGCTTTGAAAAAGGAGAAAGTTCATGGATTTTAGATGAAAATACTGATTCAAACTCAATATCCAAAGGTTTTTGCGATGAGTTTTATAAGAGGTATGTTGTATATGAAAAAAACATATAACCATTTAAAAATTCAAAAAAGCGATAATTTTGAAGAAATCTTCGGAAAATTTTCGTTGCCCTTTCCGTTTAACGCTGATTTTATTAATCTTTTGAAAGAAGAGAATCCTTTTAAACAGGAGTACTGTCTTGCAACGCATAAAGAAGATTTTGCGTTTTTTATACTTTACAAAATGAAGCTCAACATATTTACTTTTGGAAATCTTAAATTTAATGTAAAAGTTAATGTTATCGGTATTCCGTGCTCGATAAGTGAAAGTGGGTACCGGACAAATAACGAATCTGTGTTTCTTGAAGCAGTGAAAATGTTAAAAGGCCCAAAAATTGTTCTGAATGTTAAAAAGCCTGTTGAATTATCGGAGATAACCATTGGGAACACTTTGCCGACTTGCGTGTTTATGAATAATTTCGAAACTATTGATGAATATATCTTTTCTCTTAGAAGCCATTACAGAAGGAGAATAAATAAAGCAATTAAAAACTGCCAAAACATGAAAATAGAGCAAACCGAAGGCGACTGCTCCGAAAAGGTGTACAATCTTTACCTTAAAACTTATGAGAAATCACATTATAAATTGGAAAAATTAAATTCCGGTTTTTTTGACAAAATAAATGCTGAGAAAATAATATTTTCCGAAAACGGAAAAGAACTTGGATTTGTGTTGCTTAAAAAGCATGAAGATACACTTTTTTTTATGCTTTGCGGAATGAATTATGAAATGAATACTGCTGACCTTTATTATTTTATGTTATATAAAATAATAGCTTATGCGATAGAAAACAAATGCAAGTTAATAGATTTTGGTCAAACCAGTGAAGAAACAAAATTGAAAATGGGCGCGGTTCTTTGCAGCCGATATTTCTATGCTCATCACTCTAACAAAGTATTAAATAAATTAATAAGACACGGGAGAAGATTTTTTGAATATTGCCCTAAGCTAATGAAATTACACGTTTACAAGGAGGGGCAAAAACATTATGAAAGTGCTGTTGCTCAAGCCTAAATTTGAAAATATATTTACCAGACTGTCCCTTATAAAAACCGAACCCCTGGAACTTGAATATATGGCGGCAATTTGCGACAACCTAGGTGCAGAGTATCAGATTTGCGATATGACACTTAAAAAACAAAATTTTATGAAATCGGTAGAAAGTTTTCAGCCCGATATCATAGCAATAACAGCTAATTTTGTTCACATTGAAGCAATAAAACAATATTTAAAACAGATAGAAAATATAAGCCCTAAAATTAAAATTATCGTTGGCGGACCTCACCCCGAAGTCAGACCCGAAGAATTTTTTATCCATGGCGTTGATGTCATTGTTTACAGCGGAGGATTCAAGGCGTTTGAAAACATTTTGAAAAATAAAAATTCAGAAGATATAAAAGGAATATATTATTTCCAAAATTCAAAGTGGATAAAAAACGATCGCGAATTTTTTGAGTGTGAAAAACTACCATTCCCAGACAGAAGTCATTTTTATAAAAACATAAAAGAATATAACTACATAACAATGAAACCTTGCGCTATTCTTAAAGCGAGCTACAGTTGCCCGCACAAGTGCAATTATTGTTTCTCTACTTTGCTCAACGGCGGCAGATATGCTTGCAGAGAACCCGAAAACGTGGTTGAAGAAATTAAAAACATTAATTGTGATAATATTTGGATTGTCGATGACACTTTTTATGTAGACAGAAAAAAACTCGAAAATTTTATTGATTTAATAAAAGAAAACAATATTCAAAAAATTTTTTCGCTTTATTACAGAGCTGATTTTATAGCAAATAATCCCGATATAATGCTCGAGCTTTCAAAAATCGGAGTAAAAATGTGTGCTGTCGGTCTTGAGGTTATAGACAATGAAACACTTAAAAAGTATGAGAAAAAAAGTAGCGTTAATTTGATATTAAAAGCACTCGAGGTTCTTAAAGCTTGCAACATAACTTGCATCGGGCTGTTTATGATTGATATTGACTGCGACAAAGATTATTTCAAAAAATTATATAAATTTATCGAAAAGCATGATCTGAGTTTGTCCACTGTATCAATCTTGACTCCAATGTCGGGAACTTTTCAATATGAAAAATATAAAGATAGAATCATCACAAACGATTACAGAAAATGGGACTTTATACATTTGATAATAAACCCGAGCAAAATGAGCAGATTTGAATTTTATAAAGAGTATTATAAGCTTCACGTTAAATTAGTATTGTTAAATTTAAAAGCAAGAAATTTGTCACTACCGGAAATTTTAAAATCAGTAATATCGGAAACGCTTAGAGGTTGGTTTGAAGCATTCAAAAGTTTAGGAGGGAGATAAAAGTGAATTATAGAGTTTGGGAAAACCTGGCTTATAAATATAATAAATTGTGGGTGCAGAAATATTCACTTGGACCTACCAGAAAAGAAGTCAAAAAAATAATTTTTCCGCTTTTGGATAAAAATCCACAGATTAAAATATTTGAAATCGGTTGCGGAACAGGTCAACTGGTTTCGGAAACAGCTGCCAGGTATCACAATATAAATTATTTTGGAATCGATGCTGCAAATGCCATGATAGCAATCGCCCAAAAGCAAAATGAAAATCTGAAATTTGAATCAATCCCCATCGAAGAATATGAAACAAACGAAAAATTTGATTTGATTATTTGTACTCATGCGTTTCCGTATTTCCCCGAAAAAGAAAAAACTTTGAAAAAAATATCCGGCTTTTGTAATAAAGGCGCAAAAATAATCGTTGCCAATGCGTCTTGTAACAGCGTAAAAGATAAAATTATAACGTTTTTTCTAAAAGCAACTACAAGCAAAGCATCTTATTTATCCCTTGAGGAAATGAAAAAATTATTCGGCAAAGCGTCGTTAAATTGCATAAATGTAAAAATCATAAGGGAAAGAAAATATATGCCTACAATTGCTTTGTTTGATTTGGAGAAATTATGAAAGTATTACTGATAAGACCAAAACCGCACAAGGAAACGCTGGGGCTTCAAAACGTTATGATATGCGAACCTTTAGAGCTTGAATATTTGTCATCTAACGCACAGGTTAAAGGTCATAAAATCGATATTGTGGATATGATAATTGAAAAAAAAGAAATCGGTTATTTCATAAAAAAATATAATCCCGATGTTATAGGTATAACAGGTTATAACACGCATGTTAATATCATAAAGAACTATGCCGAAACAATAAAAAAAATTGACAAAAATATTAAAATAGTAGTCGGCGGAGTACATGCGGAGGTCAATCCCGAAGATTTCGTAAGTGAAAATATAGATTACATAATTAGGGCAAACGGAATAAAAACTTTTGTGGAGATACTCGATTGTTTGGAAAAAGGAGAAAAAATAGATTCTGATTCAATATATAACAAGAATATAAAATTTTGCAAAAAGGATACATGCTTTAATTATTTATATCCTGACAGAGGGAAAGTTGATAAATACAGAAAAAAATATTACTATATGTTTCATAAAAATTGCAGTTTAATAAAAACTTCGTTTGGCTGTCCGTATAATTGCAGTTTTTGTTTTTGCCGAAAAATTACTGATGGCAATTATTTTTGCAGGGAACTTTGCGATATAATAAAGGAACTTAAATCCATAAAAGAAAAAGAAATATACATAGTAGATGACGATTTTTTAGTGGACAAAAACAGGGTGGAAAATTTTTGTAAACTTTTAAAAGAGCACGGCATTGAAAAAAGATATCTGATATACGCAAGAGCCGACTTTATAGCTCAGAATGAAGAAACTATAAAACTTTTCAAATCGGTAGGATTGCGTGCGGTAATAGTCGGTCTTGAATCGTGCTGTGGGCAAGAACTTTTAGACTACAATAAAAAAACCAATATCGAAATAAACGAAAAGGCAGTAGGGATACTTCGAAAACATGATGTTGAATGCTATGGAACCTTTATTTTGGGTCTGAACTGGGTAAAAAAAGATTTCGAAGCACTTGCAAAATGGATTAAAAAATTGGGCTTGGTGTTTGTTAACCTACAACCGCTAACCCCTTTGAAAGGCACGAAACTTTACAGCGAGTATAAAAAAGATTTTATAATAAAAGAAGGCAGGTATGAAAAATGGGATTTGGCACATTTGGTTGTAAAGCCCTCGAAAATATCGGTTAGAAGATATTATTTTTATACGATGATGCTTTATTACTCTGTTACGCTCAATCCAAAAAGTGCTTGGTACATGATAAAAAAATATGGATTAATGGACACTCTTAAACTTAGCATCGGTGCTTTTAAAGTTAATAATCAGTATTTTAAAAAACTAATAGAGGGGTAAATGATGAGAATTTTGTTGGTAAGACCCAGTGCAAACAAAAATATTGCGACGATTTCAAATCTTTTTTTTGGTGAACCTTTGGGAATAGAATGCGTTTCTACAATATTTAAAGAGCAAGGGCATGAGGTAAAGGTTTTGGATTTTATGGCGGAATCTCAAAGAAATTACAAAAAATACGTTCTGGAATTTTCTCCTGATATTATTGGTTTTACTTCGCAGTGCAGTGATGTTGTAAACATTCTTGCAACGGCAAAAGAAACAAAAAAAATAAACAAAAAAATAGTTGTTATAGCAGGTGGAGTTCAAGCAACTCTTACTCCGCAGGCGTATTTTAGTCCGGATATCGATTATGTTATTAAAACCACAGCAAGAGAAAATATGGCTCAACTTACGGATCAAGTGCAAACCGGTTCCAATGAAGAAATAAAAGGGATATTCAGCAAAAAACTGGATTACAGAGTTACTCTTCCGGCCGGACAAAACGAACGTGTAAAAGCTGACCGCGCTTGTACTTCCAAATACAGAAAAAAATATAATTATTTGGGATTCAAACCTTGTGCGGTGTTACAAACTTCTTTTGGTTGCCAAAGCCATTGTTCTTTTTGCGTAAGATGGAGAATCGAAGGAGCTAAATTCATCGAGTTGCCCGTAAAAGACGTAGTAAATGAAATAGAGTCAATCAAAGAACCGAACATCATGATTTGCGACAATGATTTTTTAACAAACGAAAAAAGGCTTACCGAGATAATGGATTTGCTTGAAGAAAGAAATATCAAAAAAAATTATGCCTGTTACGGTGGCGTAAGGAGAATTTTAGAAAAGCCTCATATAATGAAAAGACTTGCAAAAAACGGGCTTAGAGGAGTAATCATAGGCTACGAAACTTTCAGCGATAATCAACTTGAAAAATGGAACAAAGGCGTAACAGTCGACGAAAATTTTCAAGCCGCTAAAATACTTAAAGAAAGTGGTATAGCAGCTTATGCTTCGTTCATTTTGCACCCCGACTTTTCAAAAGAAGATTTTAAAAAGCTTAAGGAATATCATAAAAAATTAAAGCCTGAATTAACATCTTTTTCGCCGCTCGTCCCGCATCCTTCAACGCCGCTTTATAATCAGTACAAAGACAGGCTTATACATAAAAAAGAAGATTATGAGAAATGGAATTTCGGCGATGTTATGATAAAACCCTCCAAAATGTCATTGCGCCAATATTATTTTGAAGTGCTTAAATTCGGATTGTTTATTGATTCAAATTGGCATTCGACTAAGTACGGATTAAAGACTTTCCCGCTTAAAAATTCGCTTGGTATGATGTGGGGGTTTAGGCAGATATTTAAAGTGTATTTCAAAAATATTTTATTTGGAAGTAACTAAAGTGAAAAAAATTCTTTTAATTCAACCCACACCTTATGATTCAAAGGGAAACTTGATAAAAAAGAAAAAACTTTATTTTGCAGGTCTTGCTTTACCGCTTTTAGCTGCGTTGACACCGAAGCAATATAAAGTGGAGCTATGCTATGAAACTATTGAGGATATTCCGTTTGATACAGATGCCGATCTAATAGGAATCAGCAGCATGGGTCATGCGGTGATCAGGACAATAGATATAGCGAAAAAATTCAAAAGCCTCGGTAAAACCGTTGTTTTGGGCGGATATATGGTAAGTTTAATGCCGGAAGAAGCAACGAAATATTGTGACGCGGTGGTCGTCGGCGATGCAGAAGAAGTGTGGGCTAAGCTTTTAAACGATTTTTCACAAGGAAAACCGGAAAAAATATATCAAAAAAAGCTGGCGAAACTTTCCACTCCGCTTCCCGAATACGAATTGTTATTAAATAAAAACATTGGTGATTTTTTACCTGTCCAAGCGGGAAGAGGTTGCCCGAACACTTGCAGTTTTTGCTCAGTTTATTGCCTGTATAAAGGGCACTATTTAAAAAGAGATATTCAAGAGGTTGTACGCGATATTAAAAAAGTAAAAGAATTAGGGTTCAATAAGTTTTTGCTGCTCGATGATAATATATTTTCCGACAGACAATATACCATGAAGCTGTGCAGTGAAATTAAAAAACTTAAAATGAAGTGGATGACACAATGCTCTATTAGTATTTCAAACGATCTCGAGCTTTTAAAAACAATCGCTCAAAGCGGGTGTATGGTTTTGAGTTTCGGACTTGAAAGCATTTCCAAAGAAAGTCTTATCAGCATGGATAAATCCTGGGCAGACCCGAGCAAATATTCCAAGCAGATAGAGATTATTCGCGGTTTTGGAATTGATGTTTCAACCGAAATGGTGGTGGGCGCTGATGGAGACACATTGGAATCTATAGAAAAGACTGCGGATTTTATTTCAAGTAATCATATCGCGGTGCCAAGGTTTTATATTCTAACCCCAATACCCGGAACAAAATATTACAGTAACATGAAAAACGAAAATAGAATTTACAAACAAAACATATATTCTTACAACGGCTCCGAAGCGGTGCACGTACCAAAAAACATGACTCCCGAAGAACTCACCGAAGCATACTGGGATTTATACAGTCAAGTTTACAAAATAAAAAATATTATAAAAAGGACACTTATTACCAAACAAATATTTTTCAGACCATGTGACTGTCTGTTTTATTTCCTTGTAAATCTTTATTATAGAAAACAAATAAAAAAAAGAATCGTCCCTAACATTATTTGATAAAAATTGTTAAATGCGTTATAATAATAGTATTATTAAAAAAGGGGGATAAGCAATGAGCAAGATTGAAATTAATAGTTTTGACTCAAGTGACGATAAAGTGAATAACGAATCAATTAAGTTGGTCGATGATCAATTAAAAATGTCGGGCGGAAATAAATTAGATAACGAACTAGATACTTGGTATGGCAAACTATATCTTTTGACTTGCCGAGAAGACGTCCAAAAAGCCCTCAAGGACACTAATTTTACAAGCAAACTTTTGACAGCAAAAAATTCAGGTGAAGTAAAAAAGTTTTTTGACGACAGAGGAGTATCTGTAACGCAACAAGAAGTAGATGCTTGCTGGATAGCAGCCGAAAAATATCGTTAAAATTTAAAATCTGTTGTTTATATAAGGTTATGTCGCATTAAAACGTGGCATGACCAATTTTTTTGATAAAAAATATGAAGAGGATATTTTTTCAAAAAGCTGATTTTTTGTTTCTTAGTGCCGAGGCATACGATAGTAATTGTTGTTGGTCTATAATTTTTATGTTGTTTTCAAAAAACATTTTTTCAGCGCACACAGAAACTATATAATCTCCTATGCGAAAAGTAGAAAAAATCGCAATTTCACTATCCAAAACACTGAATGAATTTAAAGGGACAGAAAGACCTGTGCCGATGAATTTTAGATATGCTTCTTTTTTTGTCCAAATTTCTAACAAAAGTAACGGAGTTTGTTTTTTGGCTACATATTCGTATTCATCTTGAGTGAAAAACCTCTTCGCTAACTTGATGTCTACATCTCTGATTTTTTCTACATCTATTCCGATTTCATTATTAGAAACACACAGTGCAACCGCATTTTTTGTATGAGAAAGATTGTACTTGAAATCGGGAATATTTGTTAAAAAAGGTTTACCGAAACTGTTTTCTGAAAATAATAAATCACAGTTACTTAATTTGCTGTTTTCGCAAGCAATAATTCTTTTTAATAAATCAGCATATAAACACAATTTTTTATCTATATCAAAAAAATATTTTTTGATTCTTAACTTTTTTTCTGTGGAAATAAAACTGCATAAATTCTCATCATATTTTGAAAAAGCAGTATTGTCTACCGGTAAAAAATATAGTTTATCCATTTATTTCCTCATAAAAATCACTATAACCAAGCATACTCGTCATTGATTTTTTCTTTAATTAAGTTTTGTAAACCAACTCTAATTTTTGTGTTTTATATCTGGTCGAAATTTCAAAAATTAATCTTGCTGCAATTATAACTCCTATATTAAGAGCTACATATTTTAAGTTAAATAACAATCCATTTGTTATGTAACCGGTTAATGAAATGTTTTGCGCCCACTTAGGAAAAGCAAAATAGCAAACAGCATCAACTGTAAAGCTATAAATCAATATGGAAAACAAGCTGAAAACAGTATTTATTTTCCGGTCAAGTCTAACTATAAAATAATTGATTTTGGTTAATAACAGAAACGCGATTAAATTAATAATAAAAAAGGTTAAATTAAAATTAAAAAATGAAGCTGCGACTGCATAAAGAATCCAAATAATTTTAAAAATATTCGAAATTTTACGATTTTTTTCGTATTGACTGAACATTAGAAATATTGAATTTAACATAAATAACTCCCTTATTTAATTATAAATTTTTGGCCTCAATTTCCAATTTTATTATAAAATATAATGATAAAAATATGCAATTATAAATTTAAATTTTTTTACTGCTTTTTTATTGTTTTTTTCACTCACGTTTTTACTTTATACCTTTTCTTTTTCTTAGACAAATCCATAAAGGTCCGGTTCTTATCAAAAGCAGGGAATTTCAGAAAAGTGTCAGATGATGCACCGGATGAAAAAAATACAGGTCGACCGGCTAAAAACCGAGCGGCTGTTTTTAATAAAATTAAAAATTAGCAAAAAAGTCTAGCACGCAAAAGATGCAGTGTTGATTTTTCAAAATTCAAATGAAAATAATAAATAGTTGATAAATATAAATCTTACATCAGTTCCCCGAAAATTTCTGTTTTATAGATTTTATTTATTTTAACTGAATTTTCTATTTCCAGCCATGAAGGAATTAATTCACAAAAACTTTTAGGAAGAATATTCAAGGAGCTCATATCATCTATTTTATACCAGTTGAATTTAACGTCCCCTTCTTTACCTTTGGGAGGATTGTTTATATCAACGGAATCAATAATTGCTCTGAAAACAATATCCATTTCGTGATAAGGTTTTCCGTTGTTATCCCATATGTTTTCAAGAATCCCCAAGAAATCTGTTACACATATTCTGCCGTCGTAATCAATTTCGTCGTGAACTTTTCTTACTGCGGCATCTCTGGCTGATTCTGTATGTTCGATGGTACCACCGGGTAAAAAAATCATGTCTTGAGAAAACCTTATGTTTGCTTTTGTGGGAGATGCCAGAAGTATATAACCATCTTTTTCTATAACTATTCTGATTATCGGTGTAATTCTTTTTAAAATTCCCAGTTTGTTTCGCTTTATACATAGGTCCAGCGCCTTTGGATTCATAATGTTAACTCTTTCCATAATCCTCTGATACTGTTCCTGCTTATTTACATTCTTAATTAACGATTCTACACCTTCAACCATTTCTCCTTTATGAAAAAGTTTAATGTAAGATAAATCCCGTACAATCTGTCTTTCTGAAACTTTATAATGGCCTAATCGTATTAAAGTATATAAATCCAGCCAATCCGATAAATTAAATTCCATTTTATCGGCGTATTGATCTAATATAGAGTAATCCGAGCGTTCATAAAGTTCTATTATTTCATCTTTACTTTTTGAAATTGTTTCCCGCAATTCACAAGAGAGAGGATCAATATCTGTAATTTGAAGTTCACCGGATTCCAAATAATCTTTTATAACTCTTACAGCATAGTAAAGCGCTGTTTTTGTTTCTTCCAGCATCATCATTCCGGCGAAATCTCGTTCGTTTGAAGATTCAGTTCTAAATACCGCTTCAGGGCTTACTTCTTTAACGATGTTTTTCCTATACTGATACCCTTTGTCTATAAATGAATAAGAAATTATATTATCATATGTATCTTGTATTATTTTTTCATAATCGTCTGAATATATGTTATTTATATCATCAAGTGTCTGATTTCCCCAAGCTGTAATGTTACCATTGTAGTTGAGCCAAAAATCAAATCCCAGTTTTCCGTCGGTATTTTTTACAATCGCGGGGTTTCCATGCTCACTGTATATCATATCTTCGTCAAATACCGATAACGATTTTGATAATAACTCCGGATTGTTTACATTTGCCATTAAATTTGGATAAAAAGTTTTTGCCATACCTATTATAACTTCATATCCGTCATCAAATGTTAATTCGTACCTTTCGGGTACGATTTTTATTATTTTTTCATTATCGGAAGATCTTATTTCATGATTGGTCTTTTTGCAGCCCTCGAACTTTTCGATTATTTTATCTACTGTATTATCATTTATCATGGTATGTAGTTGCAGTTCGAAATTTTTATTATCTTTAAAATATTTTCTGAATACAGAGAAAATATTATTTACAACATCAAACCCAAGCTGATGATAATGACACTTATCAACACTTAGTCTTAAAACAAGGTGAGTGCTGCTTGCTCGTGAAGTCAGCCTTTTATAAAGTTCCAGTATTATTTCCTCGGCTTGGCTGTAATTTTTTGCCCAGAAGCCACTGGTCACAATTACAATTCGGTCTGATATGGCTCGGCTTACTGTTTGCATTACATATTCTTTTTTCTCGAAAGGTTCTCCGGCACCGGAGATTAATAGGTACCCGTTATTTGACTTATTTAAAAAATCTATAAATCGCTCAAAACCATAATCTGAAAATTCAAATTTTTCCTGTGGTAAACCAAGTTTCTTTTTCTTGGAATCAAAAAAGCAAAAAGAACAACCCACTTCACAAAATTTTGTAAAAAAAACGCACGTAAGGGATTTTCCGTCGATTTTTTTTCTTTTCTCAATTGGTATGCGTACCTTTTCTATTATTTCTTTTTTATATGTTTTAGGATTTTCAAAAATATTCCTCATTTTAAATTTACCTCATTTTTAAAGTATTTTAACATATCCATCAAATCAATTATAGCCAATAATTTACATAAATTGTAAAAAAATTAAAATATCCGCAGAATAACCAAAAAACGTGTAGAAAGATGTAACGTTTTACTTTTTTCTACGAATCTAAGCAAAATCCAGAGTGCAAATGTTTTATACAAAAACCTATTAGAATTCACACTTTTTGGAAAAACCAAGCGTAGTGGCGCACCCCGTATAATTGCTACGAATAGTCAAGTTACCAGAATTTGTTTTAAAAGAATTCTTCGTCTGCAGTCCATGGATGTACGAAACTTTAACTGATGAGATAAAAAGGGCATAGGCAGAAAAAACAACTAAAGAATACAAACAATTTAAAAGGTTTAAAAAAGAAAATCCACGAAACACCATGACAAATTTAGAACTAGTTTCACATATATTAGTGGAAGAATCTACAGTGCGTATTTCAAAAGAAAAAAGGCGAAAAACATGAAATAAAGCAAATAAGTGGATAAAGAAAGCGGGTCAGTTGTTAAAGCTACACGAGTCAAGTTCGAAAAGCAATCCGGGCAAAAAGCAATAACCTCTGAAAATGCAAGCTACATCAGAAAATGAGGTACGATGAGCTTTTTAAGGAGTTTATCGTTAACAATAACTCAAAAGATACGTTCTTTATGATTAAACATATGAGAAATAAGTTACTTCTTTAGGTTATTCTGCCGGATAATTAATTACTGTGGAAAACATCATCACATATCTTTATATTTTGTAATGTCAAAAATAGGCATATTAAATTTAAAAATATGTAAATTTCTGCAAAAAAATCCAAAAATCGTTGATAAAAAATATTAAAGGAGTAAAATATACTTATAATTTAGAAAGGTTGTGGGTTTATGTTTATCAGAAAATTTATGGCAGCAACACTTAGTCTTGGATTAATTTGCGGGGGTGCTTCCTTAGTTCATGCTGGTAATGGATCTATGAGCCTGGTTGAATTTGTAAATCATAACTATGCCCAAATGTGTAAGGATGAGGATTTAAGACATTGTTGTCTTATGCGCATAACCGACAGCGCTGATGAATCTTTTTTGTTTAGATATGAAGATTATATGCTCAAAAATCCCGAAGCTTTTAAGCATGATCTTATTTCCAAGTTGAGCAGCGACGAAAAGTTCAGAGAAAATTATCTTAAATTTTTAGAAGCCTGCGAAAGAAATCAGAAAGCTCATGAGGAATTTTTAAGTAAAAGGCCAAGAGCTTTAAGATGGCCACCTTCATGGAATTAACATTTTTATATAGGACGTAATTGTATAAAGGATGTGTGAAATATTGCTATTTATAACTGTTGTTTGTACACTTAGAATGTTTATTGAAAGTATTTTTTGCTATGCTATATATACCTGCAAAGACCAGAATATAAACTTTCAAAAATGTAACATCAAAAAAATGGTGATGTTTTGTTCTGTACATGTGACAATACTGTCACTGTACAGACTTCTTTTTACGGACTTTGTTACTTATAGGCTTATTTCTGTCCTTATAATATTTGCATATTTTTGGGTCGAAAATAGGGTTGAGAATAAAAAATTTAAAAAAAGCCATATAAAAAACCAGATCTACATTTTAACATTTTCGATATTTATAAGCCTTTTGACTGAATGTAGTTTTTTTATAGGTTACACAATAAATCGTTCCGGCTGGCAATGGTTAAAAATATATGATGTTAGGTATGCAAATTTTCAAAATTCATTATTATACTATGCTATCCAGCTAACTTTACATTTTAGCGTTATGTTCTTGGTATATAAATTTAATTTTATCAGAATGAAAGATATAAGGAATTTGTCGATTCATAAGGAAATCCCGATTCTGTTTGGATTATGTCTTTCAACGGTTATTTACATAAAATATAATTACCAATTAATTGATAATAAATTTTATCAAGATATTCTGATAGGTATACTTTTATTTACATTACCGATATACCTAGGTTTTTATTGGAATTCATGCAAATTAACACGACTTAAAAACATAGACCAAAATCATATTTTAGACGCTGTAATTGAAAATATGGTTAGGATTCCTATATATTGTGCTGCTATTAATATAAAACCTCTTGCATATATGTACGAAAAAGACAGAATAATTTTTAAGAAAAAATTAAAAAAACTAGGCATAGATCACGGATATAAAGGATACAGTCAATTGGTTCTGAGTTTAATTATAGTCAATCATTTTGAGGGCGATAATTTGAATTTTGAAACAAACGTATTTCAGCATGTGTCACGTTTTACCGGAACAGAGTCAAGAATAATCTACAATAACATCAATAGTATTATCCAAAAAATTTGGTTTCAAGAAACATCTGAAAACTTAAAATATGGATACAGCTATGTTGATAGTATTGAAGACAACCCACCCACAGTTAATGATTTCTTGATTAATATAGCGAAAAAACCTGTTTGATTTGGAATCTATGAATAACAATTTTGATAATGTATAGTAAAAACGGACAAAAGAAACATCGGGAATTACATAGTAAAATGTAATTCCGGAAGATTTTAAAAATATCCAAAAAAACCGGCAGTAATATTACGTTAAGAAAAATCAGCTTATGTCGAACAAATGTTTCTGAAAGAATGACGGCACCGGAAGTGTCAAAGAAAACCGCTACACATGAAGTGAAAATGTACGAATGGTTACAAAAATATCGGGAAAATCCGGGAAACTTTACGCCCGTCAGCGACAATTTTAAAAAAATTCGATAGGGAACTTAAAGACCTTGAAAAACGAGTTAAAGAGTTGGGAAAGGAGAAAACGAATTTTTTAAAAAATTGACGGCGTATTTTGTCAAAAATCCCGTGTAAAATACTCCGCAATTAAAAAACAATAACAGTAGTTTTCCGATTTTCAAATGTTGTAGGCTGTTAGGTATTTCAAAAAGCGGATACTACTTTTGGGTTACCATTTCCTTTTTCATAATGTTTTTAGCATTCACATTAAAAGCGCGCCTAAGTGAATTTGGTGAAGTCGGTAAGTTGTGTCTTAAATTTGTAGTTATTATAAACTTCTTGATCGCTTTTGCTATCAACCCATACTTCTTCATTGCTTCGCCAATTCTTTTTTCGAGAAATCTTTATTCCTGATTTTTCGAGCTCATTTCGTATGCTAATCGCATCATACCTACGTTTGAACTTGTAGAAAATTTCTATCACTTTCAACTCCAAGTCGTCAGCTTTGGTAAAATTTTAGAGTTTTAGCCAATCGTAAAAAATGGTAATAAAACGAAATAAACTGCCTAAGAGTTTAATTGCACATTTTGATCGTGAAAACTAATACTGCGGCTACGTTTATAAAGAATTATTAGCCAAGCGCATAGCTTTAAAAGCAGCGTGTATGATAAGGGTAGTAATACGTGGGATAACGCAGTGGTCGAAAACTCTTTTTTGGTACTTTTAAAGTAGAATTGATTCACGGTGAAAAATGGAACACCCAAGAAAAATTTGAGTGTGCAATTCACAAGTATCACCGCCAGTGTTTTTATTTTATACTTTCTCGGAAGTTTACACTTTATTTAGTATTGTCTCTTTTTTAAATTAAAATATCTAATTAAACGATTTTAAAGCCTCTGCGGCAGTGGCTCTGGTTTGCGGATTGCTATCTAAATATTTTCTAAAAATCATATATATTTTGGCCGATAGTGTTTCCAAATCTGTCATATGTTTCTCTATTCATTATAGAAATGTTTAGTCTTTCGTGTACCATATTCACTGATGTTTTGTTAAACAGTAGGCAGTATACCACTGATGCAGCTGAATAAACATCAAATTTTGTACCGTCATATACATTGTTTGCCTTTGATTGAAAAAAGTAGTAACGCTGAACTTCTGGTTACATCATTCCGAGTGTTCCGCACGCTGTTATGGTTGAATCAGTACATTTAGGTAATACAAAATCACATGTTTTCACTTGACTGATTACTTCATTTATTAAAATATTTTCAAGTTTAATATCTCTGTGAGCAATATTTCTGCCGTGTAACGCAGCTAAACCAGAAAAAATTCGCTTTGCCCAATTTATAACTTGATTTCTGTCCTGTGGTTGCATTTGCGAAAGTTTTCTACTGCTATCAAAATATTACATAGTAAAGCAAGCAATGCCGTTTTTATTGAATTGGCTTTAATATTTTACAATACTGTCAGAATGTAACGCGCTTATTTCCTGCCAAATTTCACTTTCATTTTTAATGGACATTCTTGATACAAAGCCGCCTTGTTGGGGCATTATCTTAATAGCAACTTCTTGTCTACTTTTGTTGATTCACAAATATGTGCACAGCCCTCAAAAAAAGTACACAAAAAAATTTAGGGACAAAAAATCAGACGGCCAAATGTTTCGGCAACGGACAAAAAAGTGTTTGAAACTGTGACCTCCGAGAATGGAATTATTTAACAAAAACGCTATTATTTGAAGAGGTAATATTAATGGCAAACAGAAAAATTTACTGCAGAAGAATTATCGGAAGTCTTAAATAATCCGTTTGTAAAGCACGCAACTCATAGTCAGATTTGCTTTACAATTGAATTTAAAGAAATATTTTGGAAACGTGCACGAGCGGAGAGAAAAACTTTTTGATATTATCAAAGCTTTAGGATTGAACCCCGAGGTTTTGGATGAACGGCGCATAAAAGAGATTTATATTCATTTAGATTAGCAAGTTGTAGTGCGGATACCATTTTTCAGAAGAAAAACCTATTAATTCATCGGAAAACGCGGTTATCAATAAGCCGGCATCAAATAAAGAGCAAGTAGTGAAAATATGAGCACTCGAGCATGAAGTGCTTTACCTTAAACAAGAGCTGGAATTTATAAAAAATTATACCAGCGGACGAGGAGGTAAAATCGAAATGCTCGACAAAGTGCGACCGTCTGCGAAATCTGAAATAATTAAAAAATGATAAGTCAAAAATACAATTTGATAAATATTAAGTTTTTATGTAAAATTGCAGGTGTTTCAAGAAATGGGTTTTATGATTGGAAATGTTGTTTGTACTGTTCTTTCTCCCAATCCGTACAAGCGAATGGTGAAAGTGATGACCACAAACCACGTTGCGCCAAATTTAGTTGCAAGGCAATTCAAAAAGCATAGCTTACGGCGAATTTTGCTTATCGATATAACCTATCTAAAACGAACTGGTGACGAATTTACCTTTCTTTCTGTAATTGTCGATGCATACGTTAATCAAGCGCGTCATGGCTTTAAAATTGACAGCAACACGATTATTCACTCGCATCAAGGCACTGATTGCGCAAGCTGCAACACTCTCTAGAGGTTGCTAACGTTAAAGGGTTACATCCGTAAAAGACCCCCCCGGCTATGCCGGGGGGGCACGATTACTTAGAAATGGCTTAAATCATAATACGGTAAGTGTTAGTGAAATTATTTTTCTAAAAATTTCATATGATACCCACCTTTTATTGAGCTATGTTAAGCTACTTTTTTAAAATCCGCTTCTTCGCCAACTGGGCTTATTTTAGCGATATATTTTGCAAAAATTTTATCGAGTGAATCGAATTGTTTTAGTTCTTGGCTGTTTTTCAGTATTTCAAATCCATCTCCACCGGATGCTAAAAAGTTGTTCGTAGCGAAAATATACTTTCGGTTTACATCTATCTTTTCACCATTTATGAAAACATTTTTAACCTTGTTACCATCTTTTGAAGTTACAATTTCAAAAGTCATTCCTGCAACCTGAGGGAAAATTGCAGACATCTTAGGGTATTGCTTAATGGCAAGTTCCAATATTTTTACAATATTTTCTCCGCTGACTTGCTTTGTAATTATAGAATGATTTAATGAAAATACTCTCAAAATATCTTCCATCTTAATATCGCCAATTTCAATACTACCACGAAATCCACCGGCATTTAAAAACACCACATCTGCATTTGTTTCTTTCAAAACAGCTTCGCAAGTTATTTTTGCGAGATTTGTTTCCTTTGTGCGAATTATTTCCCTATCACCATTTAAATAGACATTTGTACATCCGACTTTTTGTTCTAAAATAGGTTTAATTTTCTCAGTTTCGGTTTTGATTATTTCGTCAACTTTTTCATTTTGGGGAATATCTTTAAAATCACCAAAATTCAAACTGTGCGGCTTGATTTTTTTATTACCATTTCTAATTTTAATATCTACAATTCCTAAATTTTGCCCACTAATTCCCGCAGAAGTCATAATTGTTTTCCCGTCGGCTTGCTCAAAATCTGAAAGCACATTGTGGCTGTGAGCGTCAACTATCAGATCAATCCCAGGAACATTGTCACGAACAGCATAAGAACGCCAACTTTCTTCAGGAGATAAAATTCCCAAGTGTGAGATTAAGATTATCAAATTCGCACCTTTACTTTTAAGGTATTCCACTTGTTTTTTCGCGGCTTCAATCGGATCTGAAACTTGTAAACCTTCAATATTTTTAGCGTCACTTTTTGTAATAAGTTGCGGTGAAGTTAAACCGAAAACTCCTATTTTTATACCGCCAATTTCAAAAATATCATTTTCGCTGAACATCGGGGTTCCATCATTTAAAAGGTTAGAACAGATTGTTTTAAAACTACCATTTTCTGTGATTTCAACTAATCTATCTTTTCCAAAATTAAAATCATGATTTCCGGGCATAAAATAGTCGTAACCTATTTGATTCATAATGCTTAAAACCGCTTGACCTTGCGATAAATTAGCAACTGTATCCCCGTGAAAAGCATCACCTGCGTCAATTACAAGTGTATTTTTGTTTTCATTTTTGACTTGCGATATGTAGGAGGCGATTTTTGAGTAACCGATAAATTTACCATTTTCTATGCCTTCATCTCCTGTGATTTTGCCATGAATATCATTAGTGAAAATTATTTTTAAATCCAAATCCTTAGCTTGATTACTTAAAGAACAGCCTGAGATCAGAAAACAGACAGATATCACTATCGAGAAAAATTTTACGAATTTAAATATTTTCATTATAAAGCTCCTTTGATTTTAAAATTCCAATTTGTGTTTTAGCATTTGGAGTTTCGTCATTCAAGACCATTTTTACTGCTTGGTTTAGTGACATTTTTAAAATTTCTAAAAATTCGTCCCAATCAAGATATGGCTTTTTAACCCTTAGTTTGGCAAGTAAAAAGATGGATTATTTCCCTGCAAAAGGCAGATGCGAGGCACATTTTTCCAAGTGAAACAAATTCTTGTTCGATTGCACCAATTTTTTTGAAAGCTCACGTTTAGCATATTCTAACGGATCGTTTTCATTTAATTTACCTGCAGGCAACTCTAATATACCTTTATTATAGCATAAAATATATTATTATTATATATTTTAATTTGTTTTGAATCTTACGATAAAAGATGCAATAATGAAACTGATAATGTATAGTAAAAACGGACAAAAGAAACATCGGGAATTACATAGTAAAATGTAATTCCGGAAGATTTTAAAAATATCCAAAAAAACCGGCAGTAATATTACGTTAAGAAAAATCAGCTTATGTCGAACAAATGTTTCTGAAAGAATGACGGCACCGGAAGTGTCAAAGAAAACCGCTACACATGAAGTGAAAATGTACGAATGGTTACAAAAATATCGGGAAAATCCGGGAAACTTTACGCCCGTCAGCGACAATTTTAAAAAAATTCGATAGGGAACTTAAAGACCTTGAAAAACGAGTTAAAGAGTTGGGAAAGGAGAAAACGAATTTTTTAAAAAATTGACGGCGTATTTTGTCAAAAATCCCGTGTAAAATACTCCGCAATTAAAAAACAATAACAGTAGTTTTCCGATTTTCAAATGTTGTAGGCTGTTAGGTATTTCAAAAAGCGGATACTACTTTTGGGTTACCATTTCCTTTTTCATAATGTTTTTAGCATTCACATTAAAAGCGCGCCTGAGTGAATTTGGTGAAGTCGGTAAGTTGTGTCTTAAATCAGTTGTTATAAGAAATTAAGTTGTAGTTATTGCAAATTCCATAGAATGTAAATCTGTGTTTATTTAAACCTTCTAAAGCGCCAGTTTTTTTATTAAAATTTAATCCTCAAAAAATTGACAAACAACATAATTTCAACTAAAATGGCATATATAATGGAATGACATACTAATTAAATCAGGATGGTGTCAAATGGTAAAAACTAAAGTTACGCTTCAAAAGGAAGGGTTTAAAGAAGGAGTTAGAGAAGGGATAGGGATAGGAATAAGCTATCTACCTTTTTCTTTAGCATACGGCATAGCAGCGACTAAACTGGGTATAAATTTTTTCCTTTCGAATTTGTTAAGTGGACTTATACAATCCGGAACAGGACAATTCACCATTTTAAATCTAATTGAGAATGGTGAAACAATGTTATTTGCATTTTTTTTAAGCCTTTTTATTGTAAATTGCAGATATGTGTTGTTCTCCATTTCTATTGGGCAACGTTTAGAACCCGATATGAATACACTTAAGCGTATTTTATTTGGTTTTTTTAATACAGATGAGATTTTTGCAATGGCAATGCAAAAGCAAGGTTTACTAAAATTTTCTTATTTAATGGGTTTGGCAATCGGCCCATTTTCAGGATGGATGATCGGAAGTATCGCAGGAACATTATTTACTGACGTGCTTCCTGCCTCAGTAATTTCCGCACTTGGAATAGCTGTGTATGGAATATTTGTGTTTGTTATTGTTCCGGCAGCCAAAAAATCAAAACCCGTTTTGTTTGCGATATCTCTTGCTGCTGCAATCCATGTGATTTTAGAATATATCCCTCATGTCAAACAGAATTTAAGCGGCGGAAACATATTGATTATAACTACCCTAGTATCTGCCATAGTTTCAGCAATTGTCTTCCCTGCCAAAGCAGACGAAGATGAAGAAGAGCTTGCAAAGGAGGCAGGTAATGATGTTGAATAATTCAAATCTATTAATGATTTTTTTAAGCTTAGGTGCATTGATTTTTTGTATAAAAATTTTGCCACTTTTATTTTGTAAAAATAAAATAAAGAACAGATTTTTACAATCTTTTTTAATGTACATACCGTATGTAGTTATAACTTCTATGTTAATACCTGAGGTGTTCAGAGCCACTTCAAGCGTGTGGTCTGCCACCATTGCAATAGCAATAGGTATAATTTTAGCGTATATTGGAAAAAGTTTGTTGACTGTAGTTTTGAGCTCAGTTGCAACAGTTTTTATAGTAGAACAAGTTATAAGTTTTTTAGCAAAAAAATAATATAAATAATCTAATGACGGTTGAACATGTGGAACATTCTTCTTTGAATGACCGAAATTCAACCGTTTTTTCACGTTACTAAAATTTTGTTTTCATTTCCTCCTCTGCGATATGCTGTACTGATTTAAATTCCAAGAAGGATAGCAAGAAATAGTCATTTTGCAGTTGCCTTCCCCCCAAAAAACAAGTTTCACCTTTTTGGTAAGAGTTATTTCGCCTTCAAATATGTAAGCAATTTCATTGTATTTTTCGTTCATGCAATATCCTGTTTCAGGTTATCTTCCTTTAATTTCAGCAATTGCTAAATCTATTTTTTCGTTCTTAAAGTAATAATTAGTCATCGTGCACGTTGCTCTGATTTCTTTTGTGATTTCTGTTTTTTTAATTATTTTCATCTGTTCTCCTTTTTCGCAGACATCTGTACCCAAGCAGGCAAAAAACCTGATTTTATACCATTTCTGATGGATTTAATGTTCGACCATGCTGTGCAATAAAACGGAACTTTACCTCTGTTTAATATCTCAATTGCCAAATTATTTGTCAGAGTTGAAGCAATTCCCTGTCGGCGGTATTCAGGCAAAACATCAATACCAATTTGCCACATAGTTTCACAGTCGGCTGAGCAAGCTGCTAGTCCGATTAACTTTGCTCCGTCATAAGCACCAATTCCTAAGACATCTAGTTCTTTACGTTTTTCACACAGAGCATAGCTCCACTGCGGTTTATATAAATGAGTAAAATCTTTTTGCTCCAGTATCTTAAGTTCATAACCACATGTTTTTGGAATTAGTAAGTTTATATTCGGCAAAAAATACTCAGCCATAAAATAAATCTGCATTCCATACTTACTAAACTCTTTATTCAAAATGTATAAATTTGGAGGTTCAAATGAATCTGGAGTTTTAAATTTATCTATATAATCTTTCACAAAATTTGAAATTTCAGAACTTACCGAAGCCACAATATTATTTCCATACGAAATCACATCACAGAAAAATGGCAGATTTAAGTATTTTCTTGCATTTATATTTGTTTTAGAAATTACAACCACGTTTTCCGATTTTAAAAAGTCACTCTTATTACAATTAGAGTCTATTGCCGATTGCGTCATTGCAATTTCTAAAATTTCTTTATTTGTCATCTGTTTATACACTCCTTTTGCAGTACTGAATAAATTACACTATTAACCCACTCGCCGGCATCATCCTTATCAGCTTCTCTTAAAATTCCCTCAAATTGCATCCCTGTTTTAGTAATAACCTTTCCGCCTGATAAACTCTCATCGCAGGCTTTACCGTAAGTTACCTCTCCAACCGAGTCATGGCCGTTGTAAGCAGTTAAAACTTTATTAGTGAAACAGTCAAAGCGAAAATAGAACCACGTATCAGTTTTGTTTTAGAATCTATACTGGGAAATGGTCTTTCTATACTACGGCTAAAAGTTGATTCAGGTGCCGCAACACCATATTATTATTCCTCAAACGGAAACAAAATTACTTATGTTAAATTCGGCAATAAAAGTGTACAAGCACTGGAAAACATTATAACGGGATTAATTTTAAAAGAAAGTCATCGTTCTTGTGATGCACTGGAAAGCGAATTTTTATTTGCTAAAGAAGGTTTTACACATTTTGCAGCAACTTATCGCCACTGTATCGGGACTGAGCTTGAATTACCAAAGAATTTTAAATTCTTTAGGTTAATGCTTGAAAATGGCCATTTAACTTATGCAGGCACATTACTTGTTAACCATGTATTTGTTTATCATTCTCGGATTTTTGCACGCATTGGCATGGATTGAAGAAGGGTTCTGTTTTTGGTAATGCACTTGATGACAAAGAATTTTTAGGAAATGTTCTTATTTTATTTGAAAACGCCCAAAATTTTATTCGGAATAATTTGAAAATTAAGTGGCGTAAGATCGGCACTTGATTTACTGCAATTACAGCCACTGGAGAAATAGTAACATATTCATATATCAAATGTTAAATAAAATCAACTAAAAGATTGTCAACATCAAAAATAACCTTTTCATAAAACATATTATGGTCATAATAGGTACAACGAGGGCAAATATTTTTAATAGTATCTGAATCTAGGTTTCTATGGATATTCCAATGCTTGTCTGATCCCCAAGCAGATATAATTTTAAAAGCATCTTGTTCATTAGACAAAAGATTCATGGCTGCATCCCCGCGCCTGTCGCAACAAACGTTTAGCGAAAAACCATCGCGTCCCAAATTGGATGGCATTATTGTCGCTGTCATAAATACCGCGAAACATTTTGAGAAATTGTTGCACTTTTGGAGTTTTTTATCGAACTTATGTCCGGAATAATGCACTTTAAAAGAATCGGATTCAAGCTGCTTCGCTTGCCTAATTTGTTCCAAAACAATTTCTGCATCATTTTTCGAGAAATTAATATTAACGCTTTTATCATATGGAGTTCCTGCAGGTCGGACGTGGAATGTTTTACAACCCAATTTTTTTGCCAAAACAGCAGCTGTATATATGTCTTTAATGTTTTCAGGTACTAAAACCATACGATAAGCAACACCATGTAATTTCAAATTACAATTTTTTTCCTTATGCATGCTGCAAAGTCGCTCAATGTTTTCAAGACAAACATCAAAAGAAAGGTCGTCTTTTGCCAAACCTTTGCAAGCGTTATATGTATTTCTTGTTCCGGCATCGACTGAAACTGCGACAAATTCGTTATTTAAAAGCTCGTTGTAATAACGATTAATGTAAATACCGTTTGTTGTAGTGGCAACGCGCAATTCGTTTTCATTAAGCTTATTATAAAATTCTGTCAATTCCGG
Organism: uncultured Eubacteriales bacterium; assembly: GCA_964610685.1. GTDB lineage: Bacteria > Bacillota > Clostridia > Oscillospirales > Acutalibacteraceae > UMGS1491. The sequence continues at coordinate 5,247 of CAZSYK010000004.1, read as the reverse complement.
GTGTAACAGTGGTTCTCCGCCACCGGCAATGCAGACGGCTTTTGTTTTGTAACCTTTTACTGACCAAGATCCTAGTAAATTTGCTATTTCAACAAGTTTTGATTTAGAAATCATTTTATTGTTTTTTATGCTGATTTTTGCATTACACCAGCTGCAATTTAAATTACAAATGTTTGATGGATCCACGGTTACGAGAACCGGAGGAGGTAAAGGGTGTTCCTGTTTTATCTTTTTCCATCTTTCAAAATGAGTGAAAATTTTCCAGCGATTAAATGTTGTAAATTCATTATCTGAACGATATGTATGCATAAATTCCTCTTTTAATTTTAAATTTGATGTTTAGAAAGTTTGTTTTTATTTCTTTTGAGATTTATCTATGAAAAATATAGATTTTATCCAAATGAATATACTTGAAGAAAAAATTAAAAAAATTATAGGTAAATAACATCCTATGGTTGCTCCGGCGCATACTAAATTTGTCAATGTATAATTTACAGCTGACACTCCCAAATTGCCCATTCTTACACCAATAGACTCAACAGCTGCCTGTCCTTTTGTAATTTCTTCATAATTAAGAGATATGTACGCCATGTTCCTCGTAGGGTCAAAAAGACCATATTTTATACTTCTTGAAGCCGCTAGAGCAATTAGCCCGTAGATTATTACCACATCACACATTTTCATTCCAAGCAATGTGTTAATATTAAGAAATTTGTTGATAAAATAAAATACAAAAAAAACCAAGCCTGAAATACCAACAATTACAGGAGTTAATATAGCTGAAGCTTTCCAGCTAAAAAAGGTTATTATCATGGGTGAAATAATCGTTACAATTATTGTTAAAACACCGATTGACATCGACAAATTTCCGACAATTGAAGAAAAGTTTTCTATAGATGAATTATCTTTTAAATAATTATACCAAACTGATTCTATAAAGTCGAAACTGACACCGTATGCGAAAAGCATAATCGCAATCGATGTTAAATATTTAGACTTTGCTAAATATTTAAAACCTTTAAAGTTGCCCTTAAAGGTGATTTTTGCACCAGTTGTTTCCGTAGCTTTTATACTTGAAAATTTCCTACTACACTTATTATATAAAAGCATCATGAAAAAACAAGATAAAATACATAAAGATATTAGAATTAATAACTCAATATTAAAATCGCCTTCGTTTAAAAAACGCTTTGTGACGCATTTTAAAATCAAACCAGAAAAAATGACACCTATATTTCCCATTAAATTATACAAACCAAAAAATGTTTTAACTTCATTTTTCTTAGTTATTTTGCATGCGAACTGCCAGAATAATGTAGGAATAACTAAAGCTCCCCACACTTCGGAAAATAGATAAAAAATAAGAAAAATCCAATTTCCGATGCAAGGGATTATATAGTAAAAAAAACTTGGTAATTTACTTTGTAAAAACATTATTTGTTCAAGACTCATATGTAATTTTTGATAATTGGACAAAAATAACACTGCAAACAACAAATAAAACAAAGCAAATCCGGAGATAAATATATAAAATGTTTTATCAAATTGAAATTTGTCAATTAAAAATTCAAAAATTAAGATAAACAAAAATATACAAGGTATTACGAAAAAAAGTTTTATTACAGAAATTAGTTCTGCTCCACCTCCTATTGCAAACTTTTGGATAAAAATGTTTTTTAAGTCTCTTGTCATTGTGTAAACAAATAGCATAAAAAACATTATAGATCCAACCGAAATAACTTTTATCACATTGGCCTTTTGTACAGAATAAAAAATATTTTTAAAGTTATTAAATTTGTTTTTTATCATATTAGATTCTTATCTCATTTTTTAAAAATTTTACTAGTTTTTCTTTTGAGTATTATTTACCATGAATTATTACTTTTTATCAATAATTATTAAAGGTATTGAAACTTCATCTTCATTTAGCCCTGCATAATGCGCTTTTTTCTTAAGGATTTCAGTACTATTTACAAAGCGCTTACTTGTTAATCCTATTGCCAGATAATCTCCAATACAAGAATCGATTTTTTCATAAGATTTGCCGGTACCTAATAATTTTTTATCAAACACTTCTTGCTTAGTAAGAAGAACAAAATCTTTACCAAATAATTTATTGAATTCTTCTTTGAAGCTTTCCAACATTTCAGGCTTTACAAAAAAATTAGCTGCACGCGAATCCATTGAAAAATCTCCGGTAAGCATATTTTTTAAAACCGGATAGTCTTCTAAAAAGATATTCCTCGAAATATCAATAAGACCATGATCTGCGGTGATTATAACTAACGTATCTTTCACATCGATACATAATTGCTCTGTTTTTTTATTCAACGTTTTTATTGTCTGAGTTGCTTTAGCGTTATTTGTACCACTCTCGCATAGCATATTTTTTAATTCCTTGCAATAAGCATATATAAATTTTTTTCCGTCGTTTTTACACAGTTCTATAATTTTATCATACATTTCATGTGTTTTATTTGAATCATAATGAATACTTTCGTGAAATGGGGTAATTGAATCGGAAGTTATAATACAGTAACCCTTACCTTTATTACTGCTGTTTATTTTTTGAAATATCGTATCGTAAGGAAATTCTTTTTTTGAAATATCACAAGATTTAAACATATCAATTATTTTATCAGTGGATTTAATATAATTTTTTCGGCTAATCCAACCATGCTCTTCAGGGTACATTCCCGTATACAAAGAAGTTGTGTTGTTAATTGTAACAGTAGGGAATACTGAGGTAATATCTTTAACTTTGTTTTTATATAAAAAAGATTTTTCATCAAGAGCTTTTTTTATTAAGTTACTACCGAACCCATCGTGTAATATCAAAACCACATTTTTATAATCTTTCTTCAAATATTCATCTAATTCTGGCAATGTGTTATGAACAGTTGCTATTCCAAAATTTTTTAATATTGAATTGCTTACGTTTACCAAACAATTGTTATAATCCGGATACACCATTCCTTGTGTAAACGTAGACGATTCCAAATTTACAGTAGGGTATTCTTTATAAATAGAGTTAAACGTATAGGTAGATGGTCCGATTTTTTCTTTTGAACCAGCGTTGCAAAAATTATGGCAATTAAAGATAAAACAAAACCCGATAAAGAATGAAATATATCTAATAAACTTCATTAAACAGATCCTTCTCAAAAATTATTTAAATAAATTTACCGCATTATAACCAACATAAAGCCTTTAAAATATAAACTTAACAAAATAGAAATATAATTAAGTGAATTGTATCACCGAGGCATTCAAAATACAATCGAGATTTGAATATCGTAACTGACTTGATAAAGTGGAAATGGACACTAAAAAGATTGAAAATATATAATAAAATCTTAAGGAGTGTCAAAAATGATAAAAAAACCTGTGGTAGTGAAAAGAGAAGTAAAGCTTTGCATACATGTAACAAATACTGCTAAAAAAGCTAACAGCGTCAGAAGCTGCTAAAGAACGGAATGTACTGAGGGGCAACGGTACGCCATTGATTAAAAATGATGGATGGGGATTTGCAGGGTATTCTGCCGATTTTAAAGTAGGCTTTCCAAATTCAAGAGTGTTTTTAAATAAAATATCCACATCTATCCCAAAGAATATGAATACAGTGGCACAATTAAAGTTTGTCCGAGCAATAGGGGGACAGCTCAAGGGGTAAAATTCAGTGAAAGTGCTTATCCTATTTATGTCAATTTTAAGTAATCGTGCCTTTTTGAAACTATTTATAAACACCCTTACCAAATTAAAAAATCATATTTTTATACCGTAAGTAACTGTTGTGATATAATAATGCTTACAGTAAGATCTTGTAATCGTGAGCGAAATTATAAATTAAACTTATGTTTGATTTATAATTTAAAAAAGAAGGGATTTTAAAATGGAACGTAGTTTAAAGAAAAATGATATTATAAACCTCACAATAGAAGACATAAATATAAACGGCGAAGGAATAGGAAAATATAATGGAATTGCCATATTTGTACCGCGAACCGCTATTGGTGATAAACTTGAAGTAAAAATAATAAAAGAAGCAAAAAAGTATTTTGTGGGAAAAATCGAAAAAATCCTCATCCCTTCATCTGACAGAATTGTTCCTGATTGTGATGTTTATAAACGCTGCGGCGGATGTGCCTTTAGGCATATTTCATACGCTGCTGAATTAAAAATCAAAGAAAAACATGTCTATGATTGCCTTACAAGAATTGGTGGGTTCAAAGATATTAACATTTTCAAAATTGAGGGTGCTTTTAAAACTGTAGGATACAGAAATAAAGCTCAAATTCCTGTTGGGCGTGATAAAGAAAACAATTTAATCTCAGGATTTTACACTTCCGGAAGCCACGATATAATCAGTACTTCGCGGTGCCTCCTTCATCCGAAAATCTTTGACGAAATAATTAATGAAATAAAAAATTGGATGAAAAAACACAATATATCGGCATATAATGAAAAAACTCGCCGGGGTACAGTGCGCCACATTTACCTAAGGTGTTCCAAAAATTCAGCCGAAATAATGGCATGCATAGTAGTTAATAATAAAAATTCCCCATACGAACAAGAACTTTTAAAATTGTTAACTTCAAAATTTAAAAATATAAAAAGTATAATCATAAATTACAACACAAAAGATACTAATGTTGTGCTTGGAGAACATTTTAAAACTATATACGGAAAAAATTTTATAACCGATACACTGTGTGATTTAAAATTCAACATTTCCCCTGAATCTTTTTACCAAGTAAACCACGCTCAAAGCGAACGTTTGTATTCTCTTACAAAAGAAATAGCGGAACTTGAAAAAGATCAAAATCTAATTGATCTATATTGCGGTATAGGAACTATAGGAATAGTTATGGCCGAAAAAGTTCAAAGTGTTTTAGGCGTAGAGATAGTAGACAAAGCTGTTCAAAATGCATTTGAAAACGCAACAGTCAATAATATAAAAAACATTGATTTTGTCTGTTCCGATTCTTCGGAAATAGTGAGCAAGCTTTCTGATGAAAATTCCAAAAACACCACAATAATTATAGATCCGCCTCGAAAAGGATGTTCGGATAAAGTCATAGATGATTTAGTTAAAATATCTCCTGAAAAAATAATATATATATCCTGTAATCCCGCAACTCTTGCCAAAAATTTAAAAAAATTATGTGAACTGGATAAAAATTTCAAAATAAAAAGTATTCACCCGGTAGATTTATTTCCACGCACTAAACACGTGGAGACTGTTGT
>CAZSYK010000003.1:15911-70929 GCA_964610685.1 uncultured Eubacteriales bacterium | reverse complement strand
ATCCGCGGGCCTCTGCTGTCCACGCTTAATTTAAAGCAAAGCAGCATTTTGACTGTATTTTCCCTTATGCTTTCGACCATTGCGTCAAACATATCAAAGCCCTCCACACGGTACTCCACTATCGGATCTCTCTGACCGTATGCGCGAAGGTTAATGCCTCGTTTAAGCTCTTCCATCGCGTCGATGTGATCCATCCACTGTTCGTCAACATTACTGAGCAAAACCACTCTCTCAAGTTCTCTTGTGGATGAAGCGCCCAAAACTTCTTCGTGCTTTTTGTAAATCTCGTGACAACGATCGGTAATAAACATAATTATTTCCTCAGGTGTCATATTGATCGGATTTGCCGCGTCAAACTTGAGGTCTTCCGGAGTAAGCACCCAGCCCAGATAGTAACCCTTTAGACCCTCAAGGTTCCAATTTTCGGCGGGTATGTCTTTCGACAGGTATCTTCCCACTATCATCACAACGGAATCATCGATCATCTTGCTGATTTGTTCGCTTATATCCTCGCCGTCAAGAACTTTATTGCGCTGACCGTAAATTATCTCACGCTGACGGTTAAGAACATCGTCATACTGAAGAACATTTTTACGCATCGCAAAGTTTCTTCCCTCAATCTTGCGCTGAGCGGCTTCAATTGATTTTGTAAGCATTCCCGCTTCAAGCGGGGTGTCTTCGTCCACGTTAAGCCTTGCCATCCATGCTTGTAAACGATCACCGCCGAAAAGTCTCATAAGATCATCTTCCAATGAAAGATAAAACCTACTCTTACCGGGATCGCCTTGACGTCCGGATCTTCCTCTGAGCTGATTGTCTATTCTTCTGGTTTCGTGGCGCTCTGTTCCTATAACATAAAGTCCTCCGCATGCTCTAACTTCTTCAGCCGCGTCTTTTATTTCTTCTTTATATTTATCGCGAAGCTCTGAATACTTCTTTCTAACTTCTTGGATTTGTTCATCATCCGTTTCGAAATAACTGTCTGCTTCATTGATAACTTCATCGCTAAAACCAAGTTTTTTGAGTTCCGCTTTCGCCATATACTGAGAGTTACCTCCAAGCATTATGTCGGTACCCCGACCTGCCATGTTTGTAGCGATTGTAATGGCACCCTTTTTACCTGCCTGAGCTATAATTTGAGCTTCTTTTTCGTGATATTTTGCGTTTAGCACCTCATGCTTAATGCCTTCTTTATCAAGCATTACGCTTAAAAGCTCTGATTTTTCAATGGAAACCGTACCAACAAGGACGGGTTGCCCTTTTTTGTGACTTTCCATTATATCTTTTATTATCGCTTTGTACTTTGCTTTTTGAGTTTTATAAACAATATCCGGAAGATCTTTACGAGCCAAAGGTCTGTTGGTTGGTACTTCAACAGTGTCAAGCTTATAAATTTCTCTGAATTCTGCTTCTTCCGTCATAGCTGTACCTGTCATGCCTGAAAGCTTACTGTAGAGTCTGAAATAATTTTGGAAAGTTATCGACGCTAAAGTTTTTGATTCCTTTTCTACCTTTACGCCTTCTTTTGCTTCAATTGCCTGATGGAGCCCTTCGTTATATCTTCTGCCGTACATTATTCTTCCGGTGAATTCGTCGACAATAAGTACTTCGCCGTCTCTTACAACATAATCGATATCACGCTGCATAACACCGTTGGCTTTTATTGCCTGATTTATGTGATGCTGAAGAGTAATGTGTTCGGTATCGGTTAAATTCTCAATGTTAAAATATTTTTCCGCTTTCTCTACGCCGGATTTTGTAAGTGTAGCTGTTTTTGCTTTTTCATCAACAACATAATCATGATTTTCAAAAAGCTCTTCGTTATCTTCTTTCGCATTTACTTCAGCTACTTTCAGCATCCTTAAAGTTTTTGCAAACTTATCCGCAATGGTATACATTTCCGTTGATTTATCGCCTTCGCCTGAAATAATAAGCGGGGTTCTGGCTTCATCTATCAAAATAGAATCCACTTCGTCCACTACTGCAAAATTGTGACCTCTTTGAACCCTTGAATTTTTATTGGTAACCATGTTATCGCGCAAATAATCAAAACCATACTCATTGTTGGTACCGTAAGTTATGTCTGCGGCATAAGCCTTGGCTCTTTGAGCTTTTCCGTATTCATTTATTATCAGACCTGTTTCCATGCCCAAAAATTTATAAAGTTTGGCCATTTGTTCGGAGTCACGCTTGGCAAGGTAATCATTAACAGTAACAATGTGAACACCTTTACCCGTAAGAGCGTTTAAATAAGCAGGGAGTGTCGCAACGAGGGTTTTTCCTTCGCCGGTCATCATCTCACTTATTCTTCCCTGGTGAAGTATAATTCCCCCGATAATTTGAACCGGGAAATGTCGTAAACCGAGAACCCTGTCTGAAGCTTCACGACATACCGCAAAGGCATCAGGTAAAATATCATCAAGCGATTCTCCGTTTTTTAAACGTTCTTTCAAAACTATAGTTTGAGATGAAAGTTCTTCATCAGGCATATTAAGGTACTTCTGCTCAAGCGATAAAACCGCTTCGCAAATTGGCTTTACACGTCTAAGTTCACGTTTACTGTAGTTCCCGAATAAAAGATTCAAGAAATTCATATGACCACCTCTATGATATAATTTTTTTAGTATCAGATTTCAAATTATAAACCGGTATACAAATTAGGCACTTGAATAATATTGTATTTTAAAAATCAAAAAAAATCTATAATAAATTAAGTTTAATTAAACGATAAACACTTTTATTTTTAAAACTTAAAATACAATCTTCAGAGATTATATCACACTTTTTGTTTAAAATCATTATTTTTTACATTATATTTTTATATTTTATAATAAAAATTGACCACAAGTTGCTTTTATGATAAGATATTACATTAATATGCTAAATAAAATTTACAGAGGAATGTGCTATGATAAGTAATTTTGACGAAATATTTGATTTAATGAAAATCTCTTTCCCTGAAAATGAATACAGAACATACGAAAATCAAAAAAGGTTGCTCGAAAAAAACGAATATAAAATAATAACCAAGAAAAACGAAAACGGAAATGTTGTCGCTTTTCTATCTCTCTGGTCTGCTCCGGAGTTTGATTTTATCGAGCATCTGGCGGTTAGCCCCCTATGCCGCGGCGGAGGCATAGGTTCGGAAATTATGAAAAAATTGCTGAATAACACGAACAAATCAGTTATTCTTGAAATCGAAATACCATGCGACGAAATAAGCATTAAACGCCTTCGTTTTTATGAAAAATTAGGATTTAAACTAAACGAATATGAATACCATCAGCTTCCGTTAAGAAAAAACGCCTTACCTTTACAATTAAATCTTATGAGTTATCCTGAAAAATTAAGTCAAGAGCAGTTTGAATCGATTAAAAATTATATTCATAAAAAAATATATGAATCACCAAATAACCTAAATTAAAATTCCTTTTTTATACTTCTGAGGAACAGATTTGTTATGGATTTTTCGGGTGATGCTTTGCCAAGAACAGTATCATGCACGGCTTTACAAATAGGAAGATCCACACCGTATTTTTCCGAAAGCTTCATAAGCGCATGTGAAGTCGACACACCTTCTGCCAATTTATCGTAATTTTTATGTTTTACCAGCAGTTCTCCGAATTTACGGTTATTGCTGTGCGCGGAAAAAAGTGTTGCTTGATAGTCTCCGAGGTGAGCAAGACCGTAAGCCGAAATTTCCTTGCCTCCCATAGCTTTAATAAGACGTGAAATTTCTTTTGTGCCTCGAGACATAAGCGCGCCTTTAAGCGATTCATACTGCATGCCGTCAAGTATTCCCGCCGCTATACCTATAACGTTTTTTGCGGCAGCTCCGACTTCATTTCCTATCATGTCTGTACCGTAATAAAACCTTATAAGCGGGCTTGAAAACTCCTGCACAAGAAATTTCTTTGTGTTTTCATTTTCAGAATCTATCACCATGCAATTGGGAATCCCTTTAACAAAATCCTGCACATGGCCCGGCCCCACCCATATTGCAATGTTTGTGTTATCGCCAAGGCAATCTTTCACAACTTCCGAAAGTCGTTTGCCTGTTTTTTCTTCTATTCCTTTCATGCAAAGAACGATCGTTTTTTTACTTAAATTCGATTTATATTTCGACAATTCGCTTGCAAATTCACGAAGAGCTTGTGCACTTATCGATATGATGACTGTTTCGGAACTGTTAACCGCTCGATCCAGATTGTCAGTTACCGTAATTTTTTCATCAAGGCAAAGAAATGAATTTTTCCCGGTATTCATAATTTCCACAATATGAGGCGAACCCGGTTGACCCCAAAGCATAACACTATGACCGATTTTATTTAAATACCACGCAATAAACGATCCCCATCTTCCACATCCCAAAACGGATATGTTCAAAACTTACCACCCCGTTTAATTTAACTTAAAGTAATTATACTTAAATTTAAAAAATGGTAAACAATAAATTTCTTAAAAACCAAGGAGCAGAATATAGGCTAAGTGATTTTTCAGTTAAAATTTTTAAAATTATTATAATATTTGAATAATTTAAAAACGTATGATATAATATATTATATTGAAAATTTCCATAAAAATTAAACGAGGTGCTTCAATAAATGGAAAGTGAATATCTCAAAAATTTACACATGAGGAAGCTTACCACCAAAGACCTTGAGCAATTTAACGACCTTTTACGATATGCTTTTCAAGTAACCGAGGAAGAACTGCTTAAAGTGGGTTGGGAAGATGCCGACATTCGTCAATCGAAATTCCCGGTTTTAACATCTTCCGAGGTTTGGGGCTGGTTCGATAAAGATAAGCTTGTTTCTCAAATAGCTATATATCCGATGAAAATAAATATCCACGGGAAATTTTATTCAATGGGATTCATCACCGGAGTTGCAACTTATCCCGAATATTCGGGTCATGGTCTTTTATCTAAACTTATGACAAAAACTCTTGCGCAAATGAGGGAAAACGGTCAGGCTATTTCTCTTTTGTATCCGTATTCCATCCCCCTTTACAGGCACAAAGGATGGGAAATAATATCCGATAAAATGACGTTTTCCATAAAAGACTTTCAGTTGCCAAAAAAATTGTCTGCTCCCGGCATCGTAAAAAGAGTGGAAGAAGATTCACCCGACCTTATAAAACTTCATGAAAAATTCGCCGAAAAAACTCATGGATGCATCTTCAGAAATGACCTTGCGTGGGAAGAATACTGGAGATGGGACGTCGACGACATCACCATAGCCATATACTATGATAAAAACAGTGTGCCTAAAGGTTATATGGTATATCTTTTAAATCACGAAATATTCAGCATAAAAGAAATGGTGTACTTGGACACAGAAGCCTGGAAAGGGCTATGGGGTTATATTTATGCTCATAAATCGATGATCACGGAAGTAAAAGGCAACAATTATTCCAACACTCCTATATCGTTCTGGCTTGAGGACAGTGACATACGCGAAACAATACGTCCTTATATTATGGGAAGAATAATTGATGTGAAAAACTTTATAAGCATGTATCCGTTTAAAAACCCCGAAATTAACAAAAAAGTAACATTTTTAATAAAAGATAGTATGCTTGAATGGAATGACATAAGCCTGACTTTAGAATTCAAGTCATCCGCAGTTCCTGTAATATCAGAAAAAGAGTGCAGCGAAACGGTAGAACTTTCGATAGGGACACTCACAACAATGTTAATGGGCTACAAAACCCCTACTTACTTGCACAACATTGAGCATATAAAAGCCGAAAAATCCACGGTTGATTTCCTTGAAACTATTATCCCTCATCAAAAGGCCTATATCTCTGATTATATTTAACGAAAAATATGTCGAGAAATTTTCTTGAAGTAAATAAATTTTTCAGTAATTTTATAATTAAAATATTTTGATAGCTTATATTTTTAAATTAAAAATCACCAAAAATGTCAAAAACAACTATTTTTAAACAATATTGTTAAATATTTTGTTGATTTTATAAAAATATAGTCACAATATGAAATAATAGATTGATTTCAACTTGAATTAACCTTAAAATGATTATATTTTCCGAATTTTAATGAATATAAATATTTTAATTGTTTTTGCTGTAGGTGAACAACAAAATTTTTAAAAACATTTATATTTTATTGAAAAACATATATTGGTATGCTATACTTAACCAAAAGTTTTATATTAGTATGTTTTTGCGATTTTTTATTTAGAAATTATTATAAAGCCTTTATATAAATTACATAAGGTGGAGGATTTGATTTATGGGTTTTGAATTTGACAATAACGCCGAAGAAGTAGTACAGATAAAAGTAATAGGAGTAGGTGGAGGCGGAGGAAACGCTGTAAATCGCATGGTGGATTCGGGAGTAAAATGTGTAGATTTTATTTGTATAAACACAGATAGACAAGCCTTACTTCGTTCAAAAGCCACTCATAAAATTCAAATAGGCGAAAAAATAACAAAAGGAAAAGGTGCCGGATCAAAACCCGAAATCGGTCAAAGAGCCGCCGAAGAAAGCAGAGATGAAATCATTGCCGCCCTTAAAGGTGCCGACATGGTGTTCATAACCGCAGGAATGGGTGGCGGAACAGGAACGGGAGCGGCTCCGGTTGTTGCGCAAATAGCGCGCGAAATGGGCGTGCTTACAATAGGAATTGTTACCAAACCTTTTGCCTTTGAAGGTCAAAAAAGAATGGATCAAGCAGAAAAAGGGGTTTCGGAACTCAGAGAGCAAGTTGATTCATTGGTTGTAATTCCAAACGAAAGATTAAAACTTGCAAGTCAACAAAGAATCACATTAATGAATGCCTTTATAGTCGCCGATGACGTTTTAAGACAAGGCGTGCAAAGCATATCCGATTTGATACTTTTACCCGGTCTTGTAAACCTTGATTTTGCAGACGTTACAGCTATAATGAAAGACGCCGGATACGCTCACATGGGTGTTGGACGTGCTTCAGGAAAAGACAAAGCGGAAGTCGCCGCAAATATGGCTATTTCAAGTCCGCTTTTAGAAACCGCAATAAATGGAGCAAAAGGCGTTATCATCAACGTTACAGCATCACCCGACATCGGGCTTGATGAAATCGAAACAGCATCTTCCCTTATCGCTGAACAAGCTGATGAGAATGCAAACATTATCTGGGGTGCCGCGTTTGACGAAACTATGGATGATGAAATTAGCGTAACAGTCATCGCAACAGGTTTCACAACTCGTGAATCTTATTTTCCGGTTCCTCCTCAAGTAAATAAAGCAACGGGAAAAAACTCAGATAACAACACAAAAAGTTTTTCGGGGAATTCATCTTCCGAGAGCGAAGACGAAAATTTTTATGATATAATGTCTATATTTAAAAACAGATAAATAAGCAGATTAAAATAAACTCCTTTCCGCGTGCTTAAAGCATAGTGAAAGGAGTTTATTTATTTAAAAATCACATTTATAAATTTACGTACATATAATAGTACATGGGAATTTAAACAAATTCTCATAAGGAGTGATAAAAATGTGCAGGAATTCTATAATGCCAATGAATTCTCTAATGTTAATGCGAATGAAATTAAAGTGCATCCCAACCAATGTATATTGCCGACAAACTTTTAAAGGCAGAATATACGGTAACAAATTTATCCCATCGAATCAAGCACGTTGCTCATGTCAATAAAGCTTATATAAATAATTTTCAGATAAAAAACATTCCGAATTTAAATCGGAATGTTTTTATTTAAGCTAAATTTTGATTTTAGTACATGCCGCCCATTCCGCCATCAGGCATGCCGGGTGCGGAAGTTACGGGTTCTTTTTTGTCAGCTATTAAAGCCTCGGTTGTAAGCACCATGCTCGCTACCGATGCAGCGTTTTCAAGTGCCGAACGTGTAACCTTAGTTGGATCGACTATACCGAATCCAATCATATCACCATATTCATTTTCAAGAGCGTTGTAGCCATAGCCAACCGCACCCTTGCTCTTAACGTTCTGAACTATTACAGAACCTTCAAGACCTGCATTAATGGCTATTTGCTTAAGAGGTTCCTCAAGAGATTTAAGCACTATGGCAGCTCCTGTTTTTTCATCGCCCTGAGCTTTGTTTACAACTTTCTCAACATCTGCTATTGCGTTGATTAGAGCAACTCCACCTCCTGCTACAATTCCTTCTTCAACAGCGGCTTTTGTTGCTGCCAAAGCATCTTCTATGCGCAGTTTCTTTTCCTTCATTTCAATCTCGGTTGCAGCTCCGACTTTAATTACCGCCACTCCGCCTGCGAGCTTTGCTAGGCGTTCTTGAAGTTTTTCACGGTCAAAATCAGAAGTGGTTTCTTCTATTTGATTTCTGATTTGTGATACTCTTGCTTTAATCTCTTTAGAGTCGCCCGAACCATCAATAATTATCGTGCGTTCTTTTTCAATTTTAACCTGATGAGCGCGACCAAGTTGTTCAACGGTTGTATCTTTAAGCTCTAAGCCAAGCTCTTCGGAGATTACTTCTCCTCCGGTTAGAATTGCTATATCACGAAGCATATCTTTTCTTCTGTCGCCAAATCCCGGGGCTTTTACTCCAACGCATGTAAAAGTTCCGCGAAGTTTATTTACAATTATTGTAGCAAGTGCATCGCCTTCTATGTCTTCGGCAATTATTACGAGTTTTTTACCTGATTTTACAACCTGCTCCAAAAGCGGAAGTATTTCTTGAATACTTACTATTTTTTTATCTGTAATCAAAATGTAAGCATCATCAATAACAGCTTCCATCTTGTCGTTATCCGTTACCATGTAAGGCGAAACATATCCGCGGTCGAACATCATACCTTCAACTACTTCGGAGTAAGTTTCGGCTGTTTTTGATTCTTCAACAGTAATAACTCCGTCTGAACTTACTTTTTCCATTGCTTCGGCAATAAGGCTTCCTATGAATTCGTCTGCAGCGGAAATAGTTGCTACTCTTTTAATATCTTCGGTTCCGTCAATTTTTTTTGAGTTTTTAACAACAGCCTCCACGGCTTTTTCAACTGCTTTTCCGATTCCTTTTTTAAGTATCATCGGATTAGCACCGGCTGCAACGTTTTTCATGCCTTCGCGAATAAGGGTTTGCGCGAGAAGCGTGGCGGTTGTAGTGCCGTCACCTGCAACATCGTTGGTCTTTGTTGCCACCTCTTTAACAAGCTGAGCTCCCATGTTTTCAAAAGGATTATCAAGCTCAATCTCTTTTGCAATTGTCACGCCATCGTTCGTGATTAAAGGCGCACCGAATTTTTTATCAAGAACCACATTTCTGCCTTTTGGTCCAAGCGTGATTTTAACCGTATCCGCTAATTGATTAATTCCAGAAAGAAGAGCTTTTCTTGCATCTTCGCCATACGTAATTTCTTTTGCCATAAATATGTCTACTCCTTTAATTTTTAATTATAAAAAATCATGTTAAGAAACTATAGCCAAAATTTCCGACTGAGGAATAATAATATATTCTTGGCCATTCATGGTGAATTCGCTTCCTGCGTGCTTAGGTATAAGTACGTCATCGCCCGGATTTATATACATTTTTACTTCTCTTCCGTCAATGAGTCCTCCCGGACCTCTTGCAATAACATGCGCGGTCAGGGGTTGTTCTTTAGAGCCTCCGGCTAAGATAATTCCGCCTTCTGTCGATTTTTCGGACTTTTGAACTTGAACCACGACTTTGTCTAAAATAGGTTTGATAACTGCCATGTAGAAAAACCTCCTCAAATTAATCTTATGTTTATTAGCACTCCTGTTAGTCGAGTGCTAATAAACATTCTATTACCTCCTTTATAAAAAATCAATAGCTATTTTGTTATTTATGAAATGTTAGCGATTTTCACATAATTAGCCAGATTTATCCTTTTATTAGAAGCATAACTGACGACGAAAAATCTATGAACAAATTTATATTTATGAAATTTATCTTTATATTTATTGACTTAATTATAATTTTAGTATAATGTATATATAATTGAATGCGAGAGGAGAATTTACATGCCACAAAAATCAAATAAAACTGTTTTGAAAAATCTTCAAAAAAATCTTGAAACAATAGAAAATTTAGAAACAACTTTTATATCACAGAAAGCCAAACTAAAAGAAAGTGCAAAAAATTACAGTAAGACAAAAACACTCGTTCAAACTTGCAAAGACAAGCTTGAAAAATATACTGCTTTAATAAATAAAATAGAAAAAGATGTAAGCGAAAACAACAGCCTCGAAAGAGAAGCTCAGCAGATACTCGCTGACAGAAAAAAGAAGATAATAAAATTTAGAGACAACTTGGCTGAATTAAAGGAAAACAGAAGAAGCGAACTATATGGTACACAATTCGAAAAAACGTTTACAAAAGAAGACATAAGAGATTATAGAAATCAGTTAAAGCGGCAAATATCAGAATTCGACTTAGCAAAAGCAACCAAATTAAATGAATCTGCCGAAATCTTTATAAAAAAACTCAGGGCTTACGGAGATATACTTGACAAAGCAATTTCAGAAAGTCCGAACGTAAAAATCTCTACAGATAAATTTGAAAATTTATCTCAAATATTATCTGAAGAAATAGACAGTTTAACGATAAAATTCAAAAACTTAAAAAAAGAAGGATCGAGCTCTGCATCTATAGCTAAATGGATAATTTCTTGGGGAGAATGGGGTACTATGCAAGCATTATCGGCTGCTGTTACAACTATCGCAGCTTACGCTACAACAAAATATGTCATTCCGCTTATCTTCGGTTAAGACTTATTAATTTTTTATAATGCCTCCGCCTATAACAATTTCTCCTCCGGTATAAAACACTATGGATTGTCCCGGAGCCGGAAAACGTTGCGGATTATCAAACAACACCCTTATTTCGTTATTTTCAAGCGGTATTACTGTGCAGGGAACAGGGAAAGCTCTGTACCGTACTTTTGCAAGAGCTCTTATTTTTGCCGGCGGAACATCAAACAAAATAAAATTAGGATCTTTAGCTATAATTTCATTGCAGTACCCGGACTTGGAATCCCCTAGAATCACCGTATTTTCAAAAGCATCGATTCCGTTCACATACATGGGTTCTCCCAGTGCCACACCCAAACCTTTTCTTTGGCCCACGGTATAATTTATGACTCCTCTATGCATGCCAAGCTCATTACCTTTTTGATCTATAAATTTACCCGAAGAAGGTTTGTAACCTTTGTACTTCATTATAAAATCCGCATGACTGATGTTCTTTATAAAACATATATCCTGACTTTCCGGTTTTGAAGCTACCGACAAGTCATATTTTTTTGCAATCTCGCGCACATAAGATTTTTCATGATTACCTACGGGAAATAACGCATGGGAAAGCTGATGCTGATTGAGCCTGTAAAGAAAATAGCTTTGATCTTTCGATGTTTTGGATTTTTTAAGAAGCCATCTTTTAATAGAACTATCATATATTATTTCAGCATAATGACCCGTCGCAATAAAATCGTAACCCTTTTTGAGAGCATAATCCAAAAGCATTCCGAATTTTATTAATTCATTGCAAACAACACATGGGTTTGGAGTTCTTCCGTTTATATATTCATCAGAAAAATAATCAACGATATTTTCATAAAATTCTTTTCGAAAATCAACAACTTCATGGTCGATTCCCAGTTTTTCAGCCACTTTTTTTGCATCTTCTATCGCTGTTTCCATGCCCTCTCCCACAAGATTTAAAGTAACACCCGAAACCTCATATCCTTGATCAAGCAAAAGCGCCGCGGAAACCGAACTGTCCACGCCCCCGCTCATGCCTACCATAACTTTTTTCAAAAAAAGCCCTTCTTTACAAAAAATTTAAATTGTAATTTTATACTATCATAATTTTTTAAATAAAAAAATAAAAGCATCCTTTTAACCGTAGGACGCTTTTATGTCATAAAAATTTTACTTGTGTACAGGTATGTTAATGTTTAAATATTATTAAAAATACATGCTACTTTGGGATTTTAACAAAAGAACGAAAGTATAGTTCCTATTACCGTTCCCACGGCGGCAGCTCCGTGTAGAAGAGAAAGAAAAGGGAAACCGGCAGAATAGCTAAGCAAACTTAATGATGTGAATATTAGTGTACTTAGGATAGATTTACCAACAGAACGAACCTTTTTTACAATTTTCATGATTTCTTCTTCGCTTAAATTTACTTTCTCAGATGAATTTTTTTCATCTACAGAACCTTTTTTATTATCGCCTTCAGTGTTTTTAACATCCGTACGTTCATATGTTTCTACAACTTCAGTGGGTTTTATACCCTTAGCATTTACTTCATTTTTGTGTGATACAACCGATAAGAAAGATGCAACTAACAGGGCCACTGACATGGTTACCGCGGACAATTTTGATTTAAACTTCATAAAACATCGCCTTTCAAAAATTAATCTTTACTTAATTATTTTATAACAAGTAAAGATTAATTGCAAGTTTTTTTATCCTACTACTTGGCGAATGGCTAAATCGTAAAATTGTCCTTTTTGTTTCATCAGTTCATCGTAATTACCCTCTTCAACTATCTTGCCTTCATCAATTACGACTATTCTATCACAATTTTTAATGGTGGAAAGGCGATGCGCTATAATAATTCTTGTACTGTTTAACTTTGAAATGCTGCCTGCAACATGATTTTGAGTTATGTTGTCAAGAGCCGAGGTTGCTTCGTCAAAAAACAATACTTGTGGCTTGGCGATTATAGCCCTGGCTATCATCAAACGCTGCTTTTGACCTCCCGATATTCCACCCGCGCCTTCTGATATCATGGTATGCATACCCATTGGCATTGCCTTTATATCCTCTTCTATTCCCGCCATTTTTGCAGCTTCCCAAGCATCATCCATTGTTTTCCATGGTGATGTTATTATAATATTTGAAAATATATCTCCCGGAAAAAGCGATCCGTTTTGCATAACCACACCAATTTTTTGACGCACGCTTCTTAAATCCAAGGTGGAAAGATCCTTGCCACCATAGTATATAGCTCCTTGATTAGGAGTTTCGAAACCCAAAAGGAGTCTCATAAGAGTGGATTTACCGCATCCGGTTTTTCCGACAATCGCCAGGTATTCGCCCTTTTTAACTTTTAGATTAACATTATCAAGAATTGTAGGACCATCCTTGCTGTATTTAAACGAAAGTTTACTTATTTCAATATCACCGGAAAGCGATGTAACAATTTTTCTGCCCGAACTGCTTTCGGGTTTTTCTTCCATAACAGGTTTTATCATCTTAAGAATCGGACCCAAATTAGCAAACTGAAGGGCAGTACCGCTAAGCGCCAATATTGCACCGCTGACACTTCCGTAAGCCACATTAAAAGCCAGATAATCGGATCGCTCAATTCCTGTACTTACGGCAAAATAGTAAATCGCCATGGTACCGAGTGAAGATATAATCAAACTAATTATGCTATCTATTTTTATAAGAAGCGGAGGAGAATAATCGAGCTTTTCCACCTCTGAATATTTTTCGGACCATTTTGCAAAAGCTCTCTTTTCCGCACCCGTAACTTTTATTTTTTGAATTCCTCCAAAAAGCGCATAGGTAAGGGACTGCAATTTCGGAGCAATATCAAGTTTCTTCTTATATATGCTTTGCCTGTAAAATGTCATTATTACGGCGTAAATTATTGTCACCAGTATTATAAGCATACCGGGGACAACTAAAGTTGGTGCATATTGGTACATTTGAAATAAATAACCCAGCGAGAAAACCGCCGTAAGAGTGGTTGATAATATTGCGCCTGCTATCATTTGGCAGAGCGATGCTATATACCCCATACGACTTGCAAGTTCACCCGCGGTATAATTCTTAAAAAACCCTGTAGGCAAACTGAAAAATCTTATCATGATTGCACTGTTTACCGAAAGTGTAAGTCTGCTTTGAAAGCGGTTCATTATTAAATTTCTCGTAATTCCGATAAGTGTACTTCCCACCGCTATACCAAAAAGGAGTGATGCAACGGGGAAAATGAGAGATGTTGAATTCGAGGGAATTAAATAATCATAAATTAATTTTGTCGTGAAAGGTGTAAGCATGCCCAAAAGCTGAACCACCGACATTGCACCGAGAACAAACACCATATCCGCTTTTGAAATGCTTGTTATCATAAATATAACAAGATCTTTTATTTTAAGAGATGTGAGCGGAAACGCTTTATAAAAACAAAACGCATCTACATTTATATTTTTAGCAGTAGTGGAATCAATTTTTATCATATTTCCGTTACTGTCCTTATACTCATAACCGGACCATTTTCTGGGCATTATCGCTACAACGTTTCCGTCTTTGGTTGAGCCAAGAAGGCAACCCGTACAATCTTTCCACCATTCATTTTTAAGCTCTACACGCCTTCTCATGGTATAGGAAGGTTTGAGCATGTATTCAATCTGAGCATCGAAATCGGTAATATTTTCCGGCACATCCGGAACTTCTTTTCCAAGAAATATAAGGATTTCCGCAATGGCATTTTTAACTTGTTTAGCAGCTTTCGGAGTTTTTATTCCTATTATAGAGAGAAGATCCGAAAAAGCTCCTTGAAACATTTCTTCGTCGCTTCTTCTGCGCTGATTAATCTGACTTTCCAAAAAATCCATTTCCATATTCCGGTCACCTCCTTTATCATTCTGTTATTACTAGTTCTTTATATTTGCCGCCGTTTGCCATAAGCTCGTCATGCTTACCGCGTTCGACAACTTCACCTTTATCGAGAACTATTATTTCGTCGCAATCTCGGATAGTCGACAGCCTATGAGCAACGACGATGCACGTGCATCCCGCTTTGCGAATGTTACTCATAACCACATTTTCTGTTTTAGCATCTAATGCCGAGGTGGCCTCATCAAGAATTATAATAGTCGGTTCCTGGGCAAGAGCTCGGGCTATTTCAATCCTCTGACACTGACCGCCCGAAAAATCTTTTCCGCCTTCGCTTATAACATGGTTGTAACCGTCAGGTCTTGTTATAATAGCGTCATGAATGTCAGAATCTTTGGAGGCAAGCATTACCGCGAAATCTTCTATAGATTCATCCCACATACGGATGTTGTTTTTTATCGTGTCGTGGAACATTATTTTATCTTGATCCACCATTGCAATTGAACTGTGGAACTTATAAGAGTCTATTTCTTCTTTTTTCTTACCGTCAAAAGTTATTTCCCCAATCCATGGTTTGTAAAGACCTGTTACAAGTTTGGCAATTGTTGACTTACCGCTTCCGCTTCCGCCTACAATAGCTACCCACTCGCCGGGCTTAAGCGACATGTTGAAGTTTTCAAGGAGAGGTTTTGCAAGTTTCCCGTATCCGAAAGTAATATCTTTCACTTCAATCAAACCGGTTAATTTGCTGTCGTCTTTTTCGGTGGTTTCTGTTATATCTTGAACATCTGTCGGATAATCAAGAACATCTTCAACACGCTCCATTTCGCACCGCATACCAACGTAATTCTGATAGATGTCAATCATGTCACCTATAGGGGCTAGAAACTTGCCTAAAAAACTCTGGAAAAGTACAAGCATACCTATTGTGAATTGACCTTTCATAATCAGATACACACCTGAAAAAAGAAGTGCCAAATCAGCCATGGTTCTTACGAACCCCGGGATTTCACCAATGTATTGAGTAAATCTGTTTATTGCGACCTGTGCGTTGTTTTGCTTCGAAAGATAACCTGCCCAGCGTTCGAAATATCCGCTTTCGGCACCGGTTGATTTGATAGTTTCGATCATTTCAAAGCCCGAGTATGTCACGCTCATAAGCTTACCCTGGTTTGGAATCGAAGCTCTTTGAAAATCGAGCATTCTTTTGGAAGTATACTGAACAATCAACATATCGACAATTGTCGCACTTATACCAATAAGAGTAAGAGCCCAGCTCCAGTTAATCATGAAAAACAAATAGAAAAATAGCGAAACTATGCTTATAAACATAGGAGCTATTTTTTTAATTAAAGTTAAAGCTATATGCGCTGTAGAATCTTGCCTTGATACAACGTCGCCAACATATCTTTGAGAAAAAAAATCCAAAGGAAGCCTAAGCACATGCCACATAAACTCGGCGCTTGATGTAAGTGCAAACTTACCTTCGATTTTAAGCCAATATATTGACTGAATAATCCCTACCAACACTTGGACAATCAGTACAATAAGCATAATTCCGAGGAAAGGATAAAGCCATTCGGGATTTTTACCGGAAAGCAAATCATCAATAAATACTCTTCCGAAAACAGGCGAAATCATGCTGATTACGGCAACAACAATGCTTAAAAGCGTGGCAATAACAAAAGGTACCGTTGCACCACGCAGGCACCTTTTGGCAAAAGTGAAAACGCTTTTGGGTTTGCCTTCAGGCTTAAAGTTTTCGGTAGGTTTCATTGAAAGAGCTATACCCGTAAAAGACTGATCGAATTCTTGCATACTTATAGTTACTCTTCCTCTTGCCGGATCATTGATATAGACCTTACCTTTTTTTGCATTTATCCCACATAAAACGACAAAATGGTTAAAGTTCCAGTGAATAATAGCCGGAAGTGTCAGAGAATCCAAGCCGGCAGGTTCAAGTCTGTAACCTGCAGCTTCAAAGTCATAAGACCTTGCGGCGGCAAGCATGTTTTTCGCAACACTTCCGTCCCTGGAAACTCCACAGTCAGCACGAACCTGTGTTAAAGGAATCCATTTTTTATAATATGCAGCAATCATACAGACACAGGCTGCTCCACATTCCAGAGCCTCCATCTGCATAACTACCGGAACTTTTAACTTCTTGCCCATTCGGCGCACCTCCTATCATTTTTTAAACATCAGATCATAAGGGTTGATTTTCCCTATAATCGCGGAAACTTTACATGTCGTTCCATCGGTAACTTCTATTCCCTTACCCTTTTCGCTGGACCAATTTCCTAAACTAATCTCGATCTCAACGACATTACCTTGCTGCATAGCTGCGCTTACTATAGGAACCACGAGCTGAGGATTTTCAAATTTACGGCTCAAATACTCTTTTGTTACAATTTCAGTTCCTACCGACAATATCTTACCGTTGATAAACCCATACTCTTCACGGTCGGCGTAATCAGGTGAAATTTGAGCATCCATACCTTGAGCAAGCCTTTTACTGGTGGCTATAGGCACATAACAATAAACTTTTTGAGTACCTGAGCTATCATTCACGGCGACTCCGGACAAATCTACAGTTTTAGGTATTCCGCTTGAAAATACCCATACTATACCGGCTATTAAAATAGTGAATATACCAATGAGCATGACAATAAGGCTCGGATTAGTCACCTTTATATATTCGTTAAGCTGCTCCGGAGACGACACCCTATCCAGTGTACTTTTTCGAAATAAGCTTCTTTCGTTTTCAGGCATAAAATTCACCTTTCTTTGCAATCTTTTGGACTAAAATAAGATTATTTTTTGTATATTTTTATTGATAAATAATAATATAATATAACATAATATATAAGTCAATAATGTTTTTATGCTTTGCACATAATAAATTGCCTGAGATTAAATTATTTTTGGTGTTTGACCACATTATTATACAGCTTTCAAAATAATTTTAGATTGTTTTTAAAATTATTCATATTTATTTGTTGACATTCAAATTATTTATGTGTATAGTTAATTAAAATTGACGAGGTTTTATGTGCAAATTGCCAAAATTTCGAAAGAAGGTTAAAAAAATGAAAAATATGGATAAATTAAAAAAATTTTTTACGCTTACGAAAAAACCCGACCTGAGTAAAACGACGGAAGAATACAAACTCCTCTATCGAAGTACAATCGCATGTTTGAAAACAGCTGAAGAAATTCAAACATTTAAACAAATAAACCTGAGCACTATCGCGAAACTTGCGAAAGAAACTCACATCGCATTTGAAAATTACATTAAAAAAGATATAAATGGAAAAGATGATGCCACCTCTACCCTTTACTGGAATAAATATCAGTCAGCTTTAGAAAAACTTCAACATGCTATCAACAGTTATCAGCAATCTTTTTTTAAAACCATGAAGTACCTTACACCTATCTTGCCGCAGCTACCATCATCATTCGATGTAAGCAGCACCGGCTCATACTAATAAATTTCAAAATGCCTTGCTCTTAAGTTATTTTATAAAATTAAAAAGCCTTGCGTTTAACACGAGGCTTTTATTTGCATTAATAATATTAAATTGTAATTTTAAATTATTTCTTGTTTTTCTTTATAACTTTAAGCCTTGAAAATTCTTCTCTTTCTTTTTCTTCCAAAGCATCGGTTATGGATTTTATCATACCTTCAAATTTTGGAATCATAATATTTTTTAAAGCATTCGCTCTTTTTTGAGTTTTTTTAATAGCGCCGGCAAGCAGATATACACTCGTTTCAACTTCCGCAAGATTTGCAGTCAAACGCCTTACTTCCCTAAAGCAAGAATAAGCTTTGTCAAGGTCGGAATTCGAGTCATAAAGCCCAAACGGCACGTTTGCGTTATCGCTTTCTTTAAACTGAACTATTGGGATTTCAACACCCATTACACTTCTGAATGACAAGCTAAGACCTTTTTCCACCGGCACCGCTTGCGAAAGTTCCTCGCATATGCCAAGTGCGATATTAGCTTTTTGCAAAGTCATAAAGGCTTTGGAATAAGTCAAGTCTATTTCATTTTGTATTTCTTCGGCTCTTTCGATAAGAGCCATCATTTCGCGCACCAATATATTCCTTTTTCTGTCCAACAGGTCAAAACCAAGCTTTGACAGATCAAAGGATTTTTTCGTGGCTATAAGATTTCCTTTTGTGGGAGCTATTTGATTTAACATATATCCCCCTCCGTAACTTTAATTAATTTTCATCGTTGTCATTGTCGTCCATGTCGTCATCAACGTCTTCGTTATCGGTATTTTCAACCAAATCGAATTTGTTTTTGCGCTCTAAAAGTTCTTTATCTTCGATATAATATTTATCAAGAATTTCATCGCTGACTCGGTCAAGCTCTTGACGTGGAAGCAGTGAAATAAGCCTCCAGCCCAAATCCAGACTTTGCTCAATTGAACGGTTTTCGTTAAATCCCTGATTAATAAACCGCTTTTCAAAAGCTTTACCAAAATTTATATAAAGCTTATCAATCGGCGAAAGATCTTCTTCACCGATAACCGACGCGAGCGCTCTTGCGTCCTGCACCTTTGCATAAGACGCAAACAGCTGATTCGCAAGCTCAGGATGATCTTTGCGGGTGTAACCCTCACCGATGCCATCTTTCATAAGGCGGGAAAGCGAAGGCAGTATCGAAACCGGAGGATAATATCCTTTGCGGTCTATAGCTCTGTCAAGAACTATCTGACCTTCCGTAATGTAGCCTGTAAGATCCGGTACTGGATGCGTAATATCATCATTAGGCATGGTAAGAATAGGTATCTGAGTTACCGATCCGCTTTTGCCCTTAACCATACCGGCACGTTCATAAAGAGAGGCAAGATCGGAGTACAAATAACCGGGATAACCTTTTCTTCCCGGAATCTCACCTTTGGACGAACTGAATTCACGTAAAGCTTCGGCATAGGATGTCATATCTGTCATGATAACCAAAACGTGCATATTCAGTTCAAAAGCCAAATATTCGGCTGTGGTAAGAGCACATCTCGGGGTCAAAATTCTCTCGATAACAGGGTCGTTAGAAAGGTTCAGGTACATTACAACTCTTTCAATTACGCCGGATTCATCGAAATTACGCTTGAAATATTCCGCAACGTCATTTTTTACACCCATAGCAGCAAAAACTATAGCCAAATTGCTGCCCTCACTGTCAGAAAGTTTAGCCTGACGCGCAATTTGAACCGCAAGTTCATTATGTTTCATACCCGAACTTGAAAATATAGGGAGCTTTTGACCTCTGATCAAAGTTGAAAGGGTATCGATAGAAGAAATGCCCGTGTTTATATAATTTTTAGGATACACCCGAGCAATGGGGTTTATCGGCGTACCATTAATATTCATTTTTTTGTGTGGAAAAACTTTTCCCAAATTATCAAGCGGTTCACCTGAGCCATTAAACACACGACCCAAAATTTCAGGCGAAAGCGATAGCTCCATTGGTCTGCCTTTTAGTTTAACTTTGGTGTTTGAAAGCGAAATCGACTGTGTTCCTTCAAAAACCTGAACTACTACTTTGTCGCCTTCAATCTTAACAATTCTTCCTTTACGGTAATTACCGTCGCCGAGTTTTATATCAACAACTTCTTCATAAGAAGCGTTCTCTACTCCTTCAAGAACTATAAGCGATCCGCTTATTTCTTTAAGCCCAACATAATTCAGTACCATTTATTTCACCCCTCTTTTTTAAATTTCTTTATCATTTATAATTTTTTGAAGGATTTCATCAATTTGCCTTTTGTAATCATCAAGCATTTCAAGCTTATCGTTAGGAACCTCATATTTTATACGTATGAGTTTGTCAAAAATTCCGGATTCGATAACTTTAGAAATAGGGATTGATGCCGCAATAAGTTGACGAACACGTTTATATAAATAAAGTGTGACTTTCATCATCTTTTTTTGTTTTACAAGCGGAACAAACGTGTCATCCTTATGAAATGCATTTTGCTGCAAAAATCCTACCCTTATAACCTTCGCTATTTCGATAATGAGTTTCTGATCATCTGGCAGAACATCCGCACCTACAAGCTTTACGATTTCCATAAGCTTATCTTCTTCACTTAAAATGGAAGCGATTTTTTTGCGGTATCTTATGAATGATTCGCCCACATTTCTGCTGTACCACGGGTCAAGATCGGCAAAATATTCACTGTAACTGTTTATCCAGTTGATTGCCGGATAATGCCGTGCATATGCAAGAGCTTTATCAAGAGCCCAAAAGCATCTTACAAAACGTTTTGTGTTTTGAGTTACAGGCTCGGAAAAATCCGAACCTTGCGGCGAAACCGCTCCTATTATTGTAACCGAGCCTTCGGAGCCTCCTAAAGTTTCGGTTCTTCCTGCTCTTTCATAAAACTCAGAAAGTCGCGATGGAAGATATGGCGGGAAACCTTCTTCGGCCGGCATCTCTTCAAGCCTTCCGGAAATTTCCCTTAAAGCCTCTGCCCATCGTGATGTCGAATCCGCCATAATAGCCACATCATATCCCATATCGCGATAATACTCGGCTAATGTAATGCCCGTGTAAATCGAGGCCTCACGTGCCGCAACAGGCATATTTGATGTGTTGGCAATCAATACTGTTCTTTCGGTCATTGGTTTATTTGATTTCGGATCGATAAGTTTGGAAAATTCATCAACCACCTGGCTCATTTCATTTCCGCGTTCACCGCAACCAACGTAAACTATTATGTCCGCATCGCACCATTTGGCAAGCTGATGCTGAGTCATGGTCTTACCGGTTCCGAATCCTCCGGGAACAGCCGCGGCTCCGCCCTTGGCAACCGGGAACAATGTATCAATTACTCTTTGACCGGTGATAAGCGGAATGTTTGAAGAAAGTCTGCTCTTTACAGGGCGAGGAACACGAATTGGCCAATATTGGCAAAGTGTAAGATCGTAAACCGTTCCTTCTTTATCCTTTATTTTAACGATAACGTCATTTACTTTGTATTTACCGTTTTCTTTTGCTTCAACGACTTCACCGCTCATCTCGGGCGGTACCATGCATTTGTGAGTTATTACAGAAGTTTCGGGACAAAGAGCATAAATCATGCCGGAATCCAGAAAATCGCCTTTTTTTACACATATTTTAATATCCCAAAGCTTTTCTTGGTCAAGAGCCGAAGCGCTGCATCCTCGTGCAATAAAAGCACCGCTTTGTTCCTCTATTGACTTTAAAGGACGCTCAATACCGTCAAAAATATTGTCAAGAATTCCGGGGCCAAGGCACACTTTCATCGGACCGCCTGTCCCCACAACCGGTTCACCCGGGCGAAGACCTGTTGTTTCTTCATAAACCTGTATTGTGGTGAACTCATCGTTAACGCCGATTATTTCACCTATAAGATTTTCGGAACCAACATAAACCATTTCCATCATTGAAAATGATTTTGTATTCTTTACGGTCACAACAGGACCGTTTATTCCGTATATAATATTTTTCTCATTCATATCAGTCAAAGAAGCGCAATCAGATATAACACTGTTATTTGCGCTTGCCCTCCTGCCTTAATTATTGTGATGACATTGATTTACACAAGAAGAATTCCGAAATTTTCCGCTGCCCAGTCTTCTTGATCCTTAAGTTTGGCGTCAAGTGTTTCATCGGCTACAAGCCCGCGAGAAGCACTATAACCTCTTACACCGCCTATTAAAATATCCTTATCAATATTGATTTTGCAATCCCTGGCGAATCCGCTTCGTATAATTTCAGCATATTTCATATCAGATTCTTTTACAAAAAGTTCCGTATCGGCTTCCTTAAGAACATTTCCTATACTGGACGCATAACCTTTCAAAACTTCCCCGTACTCTTCAGAAAGAGTGAAATCAATAAGTTTATTTCGGCATTGCTTAAAGATATCTTTCATCATTGAACGCCTGCGCAAAGAAACTTTTTTTCTTTCCTCAAGTTCCTTGTGTGAAATTTCTATAACTATTTTATTTTTCATGCTTACAAGCTCTTTTTGGATCATGTTATTTACATCTTCCATGATTTCAGCTTCAGCTTTTTGAAGTTCTTGTTTTTCTATCTCTTTTATTTCATCTGTGATTTTTGATCGTTGCCTTTTGGCATATTTGTCTATTGCATTTAGAAAATTACTGGATTTAAAACTTTTATGCACTTCTGCCACCTCCTGAGCTTTAGTTTATAACCTTATTTAAATCTTAAGGCCTATGGCATCGCGTATATATTTCGTTATGGAATCTTTTTTGCTTCCCGATGGTTTTCCGCCGGGAATTTCCACGATAAGTGGCTTCTTACATGTGCTTTTAAGCTCATAGATAAATTTCTCACAAAGCTGTACAAGCTTTTCCGTAATTAAAATTATAGCAACATCATCTTTTTTTATAGCATCGTTAAGAGCGTTTTTAACTTCATCGGGCGTATGGACAATAACTCCTGTTATACCGGCAAGACGCATTCCAACCAAAGTATCGGTATTATCGCTTATAAGCTCAAAACGCATCGTATTAAGCTCCCAACTTTAAGAGTGGATCAAGTTTACTGAAGATCATAATTGAAATTAAAAGTCCATAAAGTGCTACACCTTCACCCAGAGCAACGAATATAAGCGATTTACCAAATGCTTTTGGATTTTCGGATGTTGCGGCAATAGCTGCAGGTGCAGCTGACGCAACCGCAATTCCTCCGCCTATTCCGGAAAGTCCGGTGGCAAGAGCGGCTGCTATAAGGCCTATTCCAAATGCGCCGGCATTAGCGCCCGCGTTGCTTCCGCTTTCCGAAGTGCTTGAAGTTGTTGTAGTGGTTGCCGCGGCATTTGCTGAGTTGGCAGGTATTAAAAGGCATGCTCCCATTAAAACTGCAACCGAGCAAATTTGAAGAATAACTGCTTTTTTCTTGTTTGCGCCCTTCTTTACGGATCTAATTACAAACCATGTGCTTAGAATAATAAAAACTCCCGGAATAATAAAATACAAACTTGACATAATCATAACCTCCATTAAATTTTGTTTTTCTTTATTTTCAAATTAATTCACATTTTCTTTAGCTATGACCGGTGTGAACGGTCTTCCTTGTCCTTCAAAAAACTTACTGAATATTTCATAAAATTCAAGCCTTAAAACCTGAATTCCGGCTAACAATGCCTCTAAAGCTATTACAAATATGTTCCCGATGATCATTGCAACAACATACCCTGCTCCGCTAAACATTTCTGCTATCGTAAAGACAACCATCATCATTCCCGCGTGAACCAGAACAAAAGCTCCTACTCTTAAAAACGACATCGTATTTGTAACATAGCTCAGAATCACTTCAAAAAGCTCGAAAAAGCTTTGTGCCAGATAATCTCCCCAACTTTCGGGTTTCCAGTTGGGATCCCCGTTCACCAGCTCTATTAATATCTCACTAAACATAAGAAGTATAAGAGGAATTACCAAAAAAATCAAAATAAACAAGCTGTTTACAATCCCCGTATGCAACATCATCATATCGATTAACATGAATACCGCGGCCGAGTAGAAAACAAGTCCGCATATGCCGTTCGGGCTAAAAAGTGCCACACCATAATTTCGTCGTTTGAATGATGAGTATACTCCCAGGCACATGGATATTATCAAAAGAATTATGCCAAGACCTACTGCTGAATATATTATAGTCCCGGTTGTGGAAGAATCCATAACTTCAATGGGCTTTTCATGAAGTCCGAATACATTATGGTAAAATGAATCAAGCGCGTGCTCAAAACCGAAAACGGATCCGAAAATAGTTCCGAAAACCGCAGAAGAAATACCGCAGAATATTAAAATTTTACCAAGCTTCATTTTTTTGAGTTTCCACATTAAATATCCCATAACAGAAACGATCAGCCCTTGACCCAAATCGGCAAACATAATCCCGAAAAGTATTGTGTATGTTATCGCGACAAACGCAGTGGGATCCATTTCGTTATACGATGGCATTCCGTAGGTATCCACAAAAAACTCGAACGGCTTGAAAATCTTACTGTTTTTTAGTTTGACCGGTGGCATATTTTTTAAAATGTTCTTACCTTTTTCGGTAGAATATTCTATACCCTTAACTTCGCTTATTTTCTCGGTAAATTCCTTTAAGTTTTCCCGAGGTACCCACCCGGTAAGTATAAAACTATCGTTATACCTTGCGGCATAAGCTTTTATTTCAAAATAAGTGCTGAGTTCCTTTAGTTTTGTATAAAATTTCATGCATTGTTCTTTTTGCGATTGCCAGAACTCGGATATTTTTTTATCGATAATCTCAACTTTTTTATAAAGCTCTTTTATAAGATTTTGAAACTGCGAAACCTGCTCATACGGGTTTTTATCATAAGGATGTAACAAAACCTCTTCAAAATAAATCGACGAAAAGAGTCTGTCGATTTCAGCTGCGTTTTCAATATCTGCGAAATAAAATCCCCATTGATATTCATTATCCGAAGTGAACGGGAAAAACATCAGATCTATTCCGTTTTCAGAACTTTTTTCGGTAAGTTCAAGAAGCTTTTCGCGGCCGGATAGCGGAATCTTTCCGAATCTTGCCTTTATATATTCACACGAAAGCACATCTTTAAGACTCCTGGCAAGCCCATAAAAATGCTTGAGCTTCTCTATCTCTCCTTTATAAAACTCTAAATCTTTATAAATCGCACGTTTTTCATCCACCAAATTCTGAATATTTGTGGAAACATGATTAACATATCGGCTTATCTTGGATCTGTTAACATGGAAATCTTTTAAATGCGTTTCCTCTAACTTTTCTCCGCATGAATACACAGCGTTTTTAAGAGTTTGAAGGGGTTCGGAATACGGGTTTTCTTCGGATATTGCAGAAAAATTTTCAGTACTTGAATAAAACGAAAAAACGTTATCAGGTTGAAAAACTCCCGATCCACCACAAATATTAATCAAATCATCTATTTGCTGCATTGAACCTATCATGCTAATGAAACTCATTTCAGAAACAGCCATTTGTACGGCACCTCACTTTTTACTCCAAAACTGATTAATTTATCTTTTTATCCTATAAGCATCTTTTTGATTTCTTCAGATGGGAGTTTATATTTTATTCCTTCTATAATATTGGTAACATTCAAGATTTCAATTTCTTTTAAAAATATATAAGACATTAGCACGATCGGCGGTGAAATTGAAAATCTTATCTTATGCCTGCACCAGTTAAACCTCATGTTTATGGGCACTTTATCTATTACGTCAAGCCCTTTTGAAAACCACTTTTTACCCATTGATGTGTTCTTCATATCTGCCATCATTTGTTTGTCGCTTGGCGAATCCACGAAACTTTTTAGCTGATCTTTTGAAAGCTTACCATGATTTATAAGCGCTGACATTATATATTCTTGGCTGAGATTATAAAACTTTCTCATTCTTACTATTCTGATAAGATTACTAAGGTCAATGTAAAGATTGAAAAAGTCCGTAAGTTCTTTTTTTGCTCTTCCTTTTACGTACTTGTTTATAACCCCGAAAACAATTTCGTACAGATGATTATAAAGGGCAGTTTCTATCCCTGTAAGATCAAGCCGCTCAGAGCCCTTTGGCTTAAACGGAAGCAAAACTTTATGGTAATGAGATTTTTTAACCGTGTTTAAAAAATCATCATAATTTTTTATATATTTGAGAGCTCTTAAATCAACTTTTGCGTGACTGTAAAAGAAATCCGGAATGGTGTGAATATATTCCCCGGACTTGCCTGCCGTAAGCAACATTAAACTATGCATTATTTGTTCAATTTCCGCTCTTGAAATAATATATTCAAAAAAATGTTCTCCAACGGAAATATCGTATCTTCCAAGAGCTTCAAAATCCACAAAAAGCTTAAATTTCAATCTTTTTTCAAGTTCGGATCTGTGAATGCTGCTTTCGTTCACGCTGCTTAAAACATCCGAGTAATTCGTTTTTCTTTTTAGGTAAGAAGCTATATCGGAAATATTACGGCACGCGAGAAGCTCGTTATAATTTTTTGGACTTATGTTTTTCCCGTACATCGCTCTGGCCTTTGAAAGAACCGCGTTTGAAGCATATGAAATCATATTTTAAAAGTAAGACAAGATTTTCAAAAACCTTGCTTCTCGTATTTCACCACCGTTCTAAATAATTTTTTACATCAAATATTTATTGTTTAATTACTCTGTCAACAATAGTATCTATCCATTTTTCTTTATTAGCCTCATAAATTTTTTCAATTCTGTCATACTTTTTCTTGTACGAATTTTCAATTGCTTTTAGCCGTACAATTGCTTTGACTTTTTCCTCTTTTTCGAGCACCTGTATGTTCGCGCGGGCGTTTTCGATGTATTCATTTCTTTTTTGCTTTTTTATGTCGCTTATCTTTTGCTCGGAATCTATTTTCATCTGCTTTGCTTTTGTGAGGCTCTCGCGCGCTTCCTTATCGAGCTCTATTATTCTTCCTATCATATCTTCCATAGAATTTAATACCTCACTTTAAACTTTTTTAAACTAAAATTAATGCTGTTCACATAGAATTATGCTCCAAAAATTTAAAATGTCAATAACTAATAGAATCTTTAATTTTTTTAATTTTATTCCCAAATAACTTTAAATTTAAATAAAAGAGTGATAAAAACAAGAAATTTCGTAATATTTAAAGTATTTACATAATATCTGCATTAAGTTAAAATATTGAAAGAGATAAAATTTTTATAAGGATAGTTTTTCAAAATTAAACATAATCATAGGAGTGTTTGCCTTTGGAATCCAAATATAAAAGAATATTATTTAAAATAAGCGGGGAAGCTCTTGCAGGTAACCTGAAAACAGGAATAGACTTCGAAACCGTAAAACCGATTGCGCAAGCAATAAAAAAGTGCTCGGAAATGGGTACGGAAATCTCAATCGTTGTGGGTGGCGGAAACTTCTGGAGAGGCAGAACAAGCGGTAAAATGAACAGAATCAGAGCCGACCATATGGGCATGATGGCAACTGTTATGAATGCACTGGGTTTGGCGGACGTTTTAGAAGAAGAGGGACTTGAAGTAAAAGTTATGACAGCCGTCCCTTTCCCGCAAGTGGGGGAACATTATTCACCTGAAAGAGCAGTTCATCACCTTAAAAAAGGGCGCATCGTAATTTTCGGATATGGCACGGGAAGCGCGTTTTTCACAACAGATACCGCAGCATCTTTAAGGGCTTCGGAAACGAAATCCGAAGCGATTTTCAAAGCCACCAACGTAGACGGCGTATATGACAGCGATCCGGCAATAAACCCGAATGCCAAAAAATATACGGAAGTAACTTTTGAAGAAGTTCTAAGCAAAAACCTTAAAGTAATGGATTCCACGGCGGCTTCCATGTGCAGGGACAATAATATATCGGTACTTGTTTTCAGCCTTAAAGACCCGCAAAACATAATTCGCGCTCTTGAAGGTGAGCCTTTGGGCACTTTAGCAAAACCTTAATTCAGAACAATTTTTTCGGAGGTAATATGATGAACACTCTAATCACCGACACAAAAAACCGCATGCAAAACGCACTGGACAGATTATCAAGCGAATATGCAGCTATTCAAGCAGGAAGAGCGAACGCGTCTGTTCTTGATAAGATAACTGTCGATTATTACGGTACCGCAACTCCTATTAATCAAATGGCCGCGGTATCTGTTTCCGAAGCCAGGGTGCTGGTTATTCAGCCGTGGGATATTTCAATCTTACCTATAATCGAAAAAGCAATACAAAAATCCGACATAGGTATAAATCCGCAAAACGACGGCAAAATAATCCGCCTGATTTTCCCGCAGCTAACACAAGACCGCAGAAAAGAAATATCGAAAGAAATCTCGGCAATGGCTGAAGAATCAAAAATTTCCATAAGAAACATTCGAAGAGATATTATGGACAAAATGAAAAATATGAAAAAAAATTCGGAAATAACCGAAGACGAACTAAAGCAAGGCGAAAAAAAGGTTCAGGATCTGACTGATAAGTTTTGCAAGCAAATCGAAGATTTATGTTCAACAAAAACAACTCAGGTAATGTCAATTTAAATACCGTAAATTTTTTTGTAACGCTTTTGAGGTAAAACCTTATGGTAAAGCCAATAAATAACAATAAAATGCCTTCACACGTAGGAATTATAATGGACGGAAATCGCAGGTGGGCCAAAAACCGTGGCCTGCCTGCAGTTTCGGGACATTCCCGCGGCGCGGAGGTTTTTAAAAATTTAGCCAAGTATTGCAATGAAACAGGTCTCGAGCATCTGACTGTTTTTGCTTTTTCAACAGAAAATTGGAAGCGTTCGGCAGAAGAAGTCAAGGCTTTAATGTTTCTTTTTAAAAAATACCTTAAAAATGTTATGCGGGATTTTAAATCCGAAAATATGCAAGTCAAGTTTTTGGGAGATACCTCCAAGTTCTCATCTGACATAAAAGATTTAATATCAACCATCGAAAATGAGACCGAAGGCAGAAGCGGACTTAAACTGAATATAGCAATGAATTACGGAAGTCGAGCCGAAATCGCAAACGCAGCAAAGATTCTCGCACAAAAATGCACACTCAAAGAACTTGATTTCGAAACCATAACCGAGGAAACAATTTCGGAAAATCTTTATACAAAAGATCAACCGGATATAGATTTGATAATCCGAACAGCAGGTGAGAAAAGACTCTCGAATTTCATGCTCTGGCAATCCGCTTATGCTGAATTTTACTGGACTGATATATTATGGCCTGATTTTTCGAAAGACGAATTTAATAAAGCAATCGACGAATACTTTAATCGCGTCAGACGATTCGGAGGTGAGTAAAAGGTGTCTAAAAGATTAATCTCGGGTATTACAGGTGCTGTTTTCGCTCTTATGGTCTTGTTTTTTAATCAAAATTATTTAATGCTTCTTAATATAATAACCGCACTTATTTCGTTTCTGGCTATGCGTGAAGTGTTTTCGGTTATGAACATTTCTAAGTTTTTAATGATCGTCGCACCAACACTAATCTTCGTTACTGTTCTACCAATTTTCGGATACGAAACAGTATGGCATATAGCCTGGTACATGTACACCTTATGGATGTTCTCCGCGATGGTTATAAAACCTTCTATAGAACTTAAAAACATTGTAATGACCTATGCTATGGCAATGCTTATTTCACTTTCGCTGAACAAAATGGTAGAACTTCGTGATTTTGGCGGTGAATACGGAAGCTTTTTCGTGCTTTTAGCCCTTGCGATAGCTTGGATGTCGGATACGGGAGCATATTTTTGCGGTAAATTTTTCGGCAAAAACAAACTATGCCCTGAAGTAAGCCCCAAAAAAACAATTGAGGGTTTTATTGGCGGAATCATAGTGTGCATTATTTCAATGGTAATTATAGCGTTTATCTTTAATAACTTTATCTTCCCGCAAAAGCACCAAATAAATTATGTACTGGTAATAATCCTGGGTCTTATCGGTTCGCCGATATCCGCTCTGGGCGATCTTTGTTTTTCTGTTATAAAAAGAAAATGCGGAGTGAAGGATTTTGGCACTTTAATGCCCGGTCACGGAGGGATACTCGACAGGTTCGACAGCGTCATATTCGTTGTTCCTTATGTGTATCTGTTTTTAAAATTTATTCCCATAATACTTTAAAAAAGAGTGAGTTAATTGAAAAAAAACATATCGGTTTTG
Organism: uncultured Eubacteriales bacterium; assembly: GCA_964610685.1. Classification (GTDB taxonomy): domain Bacteria; phylum Bacillota; class Clostridia; order Oscillospirales; family Acutalibacteraceae; genus UMGS1491. The sequence continues at coordinate 40,668 of CAZSYK010000003.1, read as the reverse complement.
GGTTCTACAGGTTCAATCGGGACTCAAACATTAGAAGTCGCCCGAGAACTTGGAATAAAAATTTGCGGTCTTACGGCAAATAAAAATATTTCCCTTCTTGAGAGTCAAATAAGAGAGTTCAGACCTGAAGTTGCCGCAGTGTTTAATGAGGCTCAAGCCAAAAAGCTCAAAGAAAATGTTAAAGACACGAACACAAAAATTTTAACAGGGACTGAAGGTCTGTGCAAAGCAGCCACGCTGGAAAGCGCAGATATAATTTTAACCGCTGTTTCCGGAATGATAGGTCTTGAACCCACAATTGCCGCAATAAACGAAAAAAAAGATATCGCGCTTGCAAACAAAGAAACTTTGGTTGTCGGCGGAAAACTCATAATGGATCTGGCAAAAAAACAGGGCGTAAAAATCCTTCCTGTAGATAGCGAACACAGTGCGATTTTTCAGTGTCTTGAAGGTTGCTGTGATTCGAAACATTTAAAAAAATTGATTTTAACAGCTTCCGGGGGACCATTTTTAGGAAAAACAAAACAAGAACTGGAGAAAGTAACAGTCGCCGATGCACTTAGTCACCCGAGCTGGAACATGGGTGCGAAAATAACAATTGACTGCGCAACAATGATGAACAAAGGGCTTGAAATAATCGAAGCGGTGCATCTTTTCGGTATGCCTGCGGGGAAAATTGATGTCGTGGTTCATCCGCAAAGTATAGTTCATTCCATGGTAGAATATATCGATGGTTCGGTAATAGCTCAAATGGGAACGCCAAGCATGAAAACCCCTATACAGTATGCCATTACTTACCCCGAAAGAACGCCGTGCAATGTTCCGCCGCTAAATCTTGCCGAGCTAAAAAATCTTTCGTTTTTTGAACCTGACAACGAAACTTTCGAAACAATGAGCATTTGCCGTGAAGCGATAAACTCTCCCGGGGCAGCGTGTGTAGTTATAAATGCAGCAAACGAAGAAGCGGTGAATCAATTTTTAAATGGTAAAATAAAATTTTTAGATATAGTGTCTTTAATAAAAAAAGCAAATAAACATTTTAGCTTTGAAAAAGCCGAAACTTTAAAAGATATACTCGAGGTTGATAAAAAAGTAAAGCGTTTTGTAACCGAAAATATATAGTATTTTTAATTAAAGCTTTAAGAAAAATGTTTATTAATGTATAATTAAATAAAAAAGCCGGTTTAATTTTAAGGAGTGAGTACCTTGGCAATATTGTTAGTAATAATTGGAGTAATATTTTTTGATTTAATAATTATCGCCCATGAATTCGGACACTTTTTTACAGCGAGAACATTCGGAATAAAAGTAAATGAATTCGCGCTAGGTATGGGACCAAAAATTTTCAGCATAAAAAAAGGCGAAACTACTTATTCACTTCGTCTGTTCCCCATCGGTGGATTCTGCGCTATGGAAGGCGAAGATGAAGAAAGCAACGACCCTTCGGCTTTTGGGAAAAAAGCAGCTTGGAAAAGATTCATAGTTGTTATTGCCGGAGCAATTATGAATTTTATTCTAGGATTTTTAATTACAATCGTTCTGCTTGCACAAAGTCCAAAATTTGTTTCCACAACTATATCCGAGTTTAAATCCGGTGCTGTTTCATCTTCTTCGGATCTTAAGGAAGGCGATGAAATCCTCACGGTTGACGGAAATAAAATTTACACAAGTAAAGATTTGCTGTTTAATTTAACAATAGATCCAAAAAATCAGTTTGATATTGAAGTCAAACGAGGAAACGAAATTTTAGATCTTAAAAATGTAACTTTCAAAACTTCGTTAAACGAAAAAGGCAAACCGGTCATTCACTTGGATTTTTATCTAAAATCTGTTGACAAAAACTTCGCGATATTGATGAAGCAATCTTATCTCGAAACTATTTCCACCGTGAAAATGGTTTGGCTAACTCTCAGAGGACTGGTGTTAGGCAAACTTGCATTTAGCAGTGTAATGGGACCAATAGGTATCACCTCTGCTATCGGGCAAGCCACAACCGAAGGTCTTAAAGTAAGCACGTTGGCCGCCGTTAATAATATCATGTCAATAATGGCCATGATAACAATCAACCTTGGAATTATCAACCTTTTGCCTCTCCCGGCTTTGGATGGCGGAAGACTTATTTTACTGCTTTTTGAAATGATAACACGCAAAAAAATAAACCCGAAATATGAAGGCTGGATTCACGGAGCAGGCTTTTTGATTCTCATCATTTTAATGATTTTCATTGCTTTAAACGACATAAAAACTCTCTTTGGGTGGGGTTAATATAACTTTTTTAAAATAAACTTTACCAAAGGAAGTTATAAACAAGTTATGAGAAGAAAATCAAAAGAAGTCAGCATCGGAAAAGTGAAAATCGGCGGTGACTCGCCGATTTCAGTGCAGTCAATGCTTAATGTTCCGTCTTACGAAACAGAAAAAAACATCGAACAAGCTCAAGAACTCAAGGATGCAGGGTGCGATATCATAAGAATAGCGGTTCCTACAATCAGCTCTGTTAAACTTATAAGCGAAATAAAAGAAAAAGTGGACATTCCTGTAGTAGCGGATATTCATTTCAATTACAAACTTGCTGTTGAATCGGCTATGGCGGGAGCAGACAAAATAAGAATCAATCCGGGGAATATCGGCGATGAAGATAAGATAAAAGCGGTAGCAAACTCTTGCCGAACAAGAGGAATCCCTATCAGAATAGGGGTCAACTCTGGTTCGATAGAATCTCATATACTCAAAAAATACGGTAAAGCTTCTGCCGAGGCAATGTGCGAAAACGCACTTTTTAATGCTTCACTGCTTGAAAAATACGATTTTCATGATATAGTCCTATCGCTTAAAGCTTCAACCGTAAAGGATACTGTTGAAGCTTACCGAATGGTGCAAAACCGCTGTGATTACCCGCTACACGTCGGCATAACCGAATCAGGCACCGAAACCATGGGAATAGTTAAATCATCAATTGGCATAGGAGCTGTGCTTCTTGACGGCATCGGAGATACAGTGCGAGTTTCATTAACGGACGAACCCGTTAAAGAAGTTAAAGCAGGAATTAACATTTTAAAAGCACTTGATTTATACAAGAAAGGCATTACCTTAGTATCTTGCCCTACTTGCGGGAGAACAAGAATAAATTTGATAAAAATTGCCAAAGAAGCTGAAAAGCTCCTTGAAAATAATCCCGCAAATTTGAAAATAGCAATAATGGGATGCGTTGTAAACGGTCCGGGCGAAGCAAAAGACGCCGATATTGGAATCACCGGGGCAAATGGCATGGGGATTATCTTTAAAAAAGGACAAATTATCAAAAAAGTTGACGAAAAAGACCTCGTGAAAGAGTTAATAAAGGAAGTAAATCTTATGGCTTCCAATAAAAGTTAAAATTAAAGGGAGTACCGTAATTGAAAAAATTCAAAGAGTTTTTTAAAACATTTGGTATAGATAAAACAGTTGACTCTATAGCTGATTCAGATATAGAGTCTTTAGATATAGATAAATCCAATCGAGTGGTTAAAATAAACTTGATATCACAACAAGATATTTCGCAAAAAGACATAGAAGTATGTGAAAATTTAATTCTGGCTTCTTCGCTCGCGCCTGCAAAAATTTATTTAAATATAAAAAAAGGCGCAACCACAGAAAGCACGGAAAACATTTTGGACATATTTAAAAATTTCAAACCTTCTTCTCAGTCTGTGGCAAGAATTTTAAAAAATTCTCAAATAACCCTTCGTGATGATACTGCGAAAATAAATCTATCTCACGGCGGAAAAGATTTTTTAATTCAAAAAAATATCGACCGTGAAATCAGCACCTTTATCTCTCAAAAATTAAAAAAAACCGTCGAAATTGAATTTCATGAAAACGCCTTGAAAGATATAGATTCGAAGACGATAGATGAATTTTTGCCTGAATCGCCTGAATCTGGGGGAAAAATCTCGCCTGAATGCGAAAAATCAGAAACCTTGCCGGATACATCGTTTCATGAACTGGAGATAAGGGCAAAGAAAAACATGACGCCTCAAATGATTCCGGAATCGTCAAAGCTTCTTTACGGTAACATAATTAAAAAAGAACCTATTTCAATTCGTGAAATTGACCCTCAAATGGGAAATGCCGTTGTTTGGGGAGAAATATTCTCAACAGGTTCTCACCCAACGCGTGATGGAAATAAAATTATTTACACTATATACATAACAGACTACACAGGTTCTTTAATACTTAAAATAATAGAAAACAAAAAGCAAAGCTCATACCTCAAAAAACTCGAAAAAGGTACTGCCATTTTGGTTTACGGGGAAATATCCGAGGATACCTATGAAAAAGAAGCAGTGATGCGTCCAAAAAGTATAAACTTGGTTTCTAAATTTAAAATTACGGACAAAGCCGAAAAAAAACGTATAGAACTTCACACGCACACTAATATGTCTGCTATGGACGGGATAAACTGCGTTTCCGAACTCATCGAAAGAGCGAGTGAATGGGGTCACCCCGCAATCGCAATAACGGATCACGGTGTTGCGCAGGCATATCCTGAAGCTATGAACACAGCAAACGCCATAAACAAAAACGGTGGGAATATAAAAATCATTTATGGAATCGAGGCTTATTTCGTAAACGATATGCTTCCCATTGTAACAGGAGATGAATCCCGTGAATTAGATGGCGAATTCATCTGCTTTGACCTTGAAACCACAGGTCTTAACGCACAAAACGATAAAATAATCGAAATAGGTGCTATTCGTGTTAAAAACCACGAAATCATAGAGGAATTTTGCACCTTTGTTAACCCTAGCATATCGCTTTCACAAAAAACCACGGAACTTACAGGAATAAACGATAGCATGGTAGCAAACGCTCCGACTGAAAAAGAAGCTCTTGAAATGTTTATTGAGTTTTGCGGAAAAAAACCTGTTCTTGTGGCTCATAATGCAAATTTTGATGTATCGTTCGTAAAAGCTGCATGTGCACGAATAAAAAAAGACTTTGACTTCACATACATCGACACAGTGCCAATGAGTCGAGCGCTCATAATGAGCGTAAAAAACCACAAGCTCGATACAATTGCAAGATTTTTAAAAATACCCGAATTTAATCATCATAGAGCGTTAGACGACTCAAAAGCTCTCGCTCACGTGTTTAAAGCATTAATAAAAATGGCAAACGAAATTCGCGAAATTACCAACATAAATAAAATTAACACGTCTTTGTCGGGAAGCGATTCAAGAAAAGCAGTATCTCATCACATGACTATTTTGGTTAAGAATCAAACAGGACTTAAAAATCTTTACAAACTAATATCGTTTTCTCACCTAAAATTCTTTTATAAAAAACCACGAATACCCAAAAGTAAACTTTTGAAAATGCGTGAAGGCCTGCTTATAGGAAACGCGTGCGAATCGGGTGAACTTTTTAGAGCTATTACAGGCGGGCGCCCTTGGGAAGACCTTGTGGAAATAGCAAAAATTTACGACTATCTTGAAATACAGCCGCTGGGTAACAATGAATTCATGATTCGCGAAGGAATAGCAAGCTCTAAAGAGCAGCTTCGTGAATTCAACAGGACTGTAATTAAGCTGGGTGAAGAATTAGGCATTCCTGTTGTTGCCACGGGAGACGTACATTTTCTAAATCCTCAGGAATCCGAGTACAGAAAAATATTAATGGCAGGGCAAGGATACAAAGACGCGGATAATCAAGCACCGTTATATCTTCGCACTACTGCGGAAATGCTAGAGGAATTTTCTTATCTTGGAGCAAAAAAATGCTATGAAGTTGTAGTTGAGAACACAAACAAAATTTCCGATATGATAGACGTGATCTCTCCTATTCCACCGGGGGTATTTCCGCCTTCAATTCCGGGAGCCAAAGAAGAACTTATAAATATAAGTTGGGAGCAAGCAAAGAAAAAATACGGCGATCCGCTTCCTGAAATAGTCCGTGAAAGACTTGAAAAAGAATTGGACTCCATTACAAAACATGGTTTTTCCGTGCTGTATATGGTCGCGCAAAAACTTGTTGCCGACTCCGAAAAGCATGGTTATCTGGTAGGTTCAAGAGGTTCTGTGGGTTCTTCGTTTGTAGCTACGATATCGGGCATCTCGGAAGTAAATCCACTTTCCCCACACTATCTTTGCCCGAACTGCAAAAAAAGCGAATTTATTACTGACGGCAGCTACGGGTCAGGTTTTGACCTTCCCGAAAAAAATTGTCCGGGTTGCGGTGCTCTTTACAGTCGTGACGGCCATGACATACCCTTTGAAACATTCCTTGGTTTTGACGGCGATAAAACTCCTGATATAGACCTTAATTTTTCAGGCGAATACCAGAACAACGCTCACAGATACACCGAAACTTTGTTCGGAAAAGATAACGTTTTTAAAGCAGGGACTATCGGCACAATTGCTACCAAAACAGGAATTGGATTCACTAAAAAATTCGCAGAAGAACGCGGGATAAGCCTCGGCAAAGCCGAGATGATACGCCTTGCCACAGGGTGCACCGGAGTTAAACGCACCACAGGTCAGCATCCGGGTGGAATGGTCGTTGTACCTCAAGACAAAGAAATTTACGATTTTTGCCCCGTTCAAAGACCCGCAAATGACCAAAACTCAGACAATATTACAACTCATTTTGACTTCCACGCCATTCATGATACTATCTGCAAACTCGATGAACTCGGCCATGATGTTCCATCAATTTATAAATATCTTGAAGACTACACCGGAATTAAAGTTACAGATGTATCCATGAGCGACCCGAAAGTAATGTCGCTGTTTACATCGCCAAAAGCACTTGGCATTACACCCGCAGACATAGACTCAAAAACAGGAACGTTTTCACTTCCTGAAGTCGGTACAAGTTTTGTAAGGCAAATGCTTACTGAATGTAAACCTAAAACTTTTGCGGATTTATTGCAAATTTCGGGGCTTTCGCACGGAACAGATGTGTGGCACGGGAATGCGCAAGAACTGATCAAAAAAGGCATTTGCAATGTATCAGAGGTTATCGGAACAAGAGATAACATAATGGTATACCTCATGCACAAAGGCATGAATCCGAAAACGGCGTTTAAAATAACCGAAATCGTCAGAAAAGGAAAATCAGCAAAGCTTTTAACAGCTGAGGATTTGGAAGATATGCGCTCGCATAATGTCCCTGAGTGGTATATATCGTCGTGTATGAAAATAAAATATATGTTTCCGAAAGCTCACGCCGCTGCGTATATGATCTCAACGATACGTTTGGGCTGGTACAAAGTATATCATCCTACTGAATATTATGCCGCCTATTTTACTGTGCGAGGTGAAGATTTTGACGGCTTAACGGTTATGAAAGGTCGTAACGCTGTCAAACAAAAAATGGCTGAAATCACGGCAAAAGGAAAAGAAGCCAGTGCTAAAGAAAATTCGGCATACTCGACTTTTCAAATAATAAACGAAATGCTCGCAAGAAACATTGAAGTGCTTCCTGTGGATCTTTACAAATCCGACGCTTATCGGTTTTTGGTAGAAGACGGAAAAATACGGCTTCCGTTTGCTTCACTCGCGGGAGTAGGCGAATCCGCGGCGCAAAGCTTGCAGCTTGCAAGAGAAGAAGGCGAATATATATCCATTGATGATGTTCAGATACGCTCAAAAGTTACCAAAGCTGTTATAGAAACGCTGGAGGAAGCAGGCGTGCTCAAAGGGTTGCCCGCAAGTAATCAAATATCATTCTTTTAAAATTTGTTTGAAATTTTTGTTGACTCTTAACAAAAATTAATATAAAATTACTCTTAATACTATTATTTTTGAAAGGGTGATTAAAATGATTCAAAAAAAATTAGAAAGCGTGCTTAAGGAAAAAACTTTCGCTGAAAAAATATTTAAGCTCCAAACTCCCGAAGAAGTTCAAGCTGCTTTTAAAGAAAAAGGCATTGAAATTTCCGTGGAAGAAGTGCAACTACTTGGTTCAATAATAAACAAAATGGTTGAAAAGCATACCAGCAATCTTTCCGAAGATGATCTTGAAGAAATTGCAGGGGGCACAGATGACGAGAGTTGGAGCAAAAATTATAAAAAGGGCTTTAATCTGCTTCCACTTGACTTGTATGGTTTGGCCAGAATGGCAATGTCAGATGAGACTCCTGTTGCCGGAAAATTGGGAATAATAGCTTCCGGAGCAACAATTGCAGGAATCTTAATTACAACGGGAGTGGGTCTTGGTGCCTGCACAGTGTTGTGGGCTTATAACAAAGCGTTGGCTGATAAAAAAGCAAAGGGTATTCAGGGATCGCATAAAATTGAAAAGTAGCTGTTTAAGAAAGCATATTTATTGCCTTGAATTTAAAAATTCAAGGCAATTTTTATTTAAGATTGACTTTCAAGGTTAGATTCGGAAAAACCAAATTCACGGAAATACTCTTTTGTTTCGGGAATTCTTATTACAGCGGATTTATTCTTCTCAAGAAGTTTTGTTATTGCGTAAATATCTATCCATATTTCATTATTGCATTCTTTTTGGGATTCATCAAAAATAAGTTGCATACCCCAGTGCAGGTGGCTTTCATTTATGTTATTAACATTTTCTTTGGTGCTATATCCTGTATGCCCGACGTACCCTACTACATCCCCGGCTTTTACTACCGAGCCTTCTTTTAAGTCTGCATGAAAAGGTCTATTTTGCCTGAGGTGAGCGTAGTAGTAATATCTTTTTTTATCAAAACTTCGAATCCCTACTCGCCATCCTCCGTATTGATTCCATCCCATTATCTCCACCGTGCCTGATTCCACGGCAATTACAGGCGTTCCCGTAGCGGACATCATATCGTGACCTAAATGCGGTCGAGAAAAACCGTAAGACCTTTTTGCTCCGAAATCAGCAAAATGTGAATAGGGAAAGGTTTTTGCAATCGGAGAAAAAGCTTTAAGCCCATAAACTTCCTCCCATGAATTCTCTTCACCCTCTTTTTGGGCTTTGCGCTGAACCTTATAGTTACCCAAAAATTCTTTTAAAACAGCACTGTATACTTCATGGTAATAGTTATATTTCTTCATTCCTTTGGTGATTTCTTCCATGGGAGTACCTGATTTTAATTTTGATATTATTTCATTCATGTCTTTCTCGTTATATTTTTTAAAATCGCCGCCGTACCTGGTTCCAAGGCAGGCTAAAACCTCTATCCAGTTTATTTTTATTTCTTCATTATGAGATTTGATATCTTCGCGCATAGCCTTATCCATCGCTTCATAAGTGGGATTAAATTCGGCATACTTTATAAAATTTTTATTTTCTTGAGCTTGAGCGGAACAATTCCATTTATTTATAAAAATCAACGAACCTAAACTCAAAAACAAAAACGCCGTGAATATAAATACATTTTCTTTTTTTATTCTGATTACAAACAAATATTTTCACTCCCGCATATGCTAAACTTTTTAATTATATGAAGGACTATACAATAAAAATACAAAAAATCTCTGAAAGACTTTAAAAAAGTTTGCAGTCTTTCAGAGATTTCAATTTGATTAACATTATTCCAAAATAATAGCTTCGACAGGGCAAATTTGAGCGGATTCTTCGGCTTTATCTTTTAAATCTTCCGGAATTTCTTCCAAAAAGCTTTCCGATTTATCTTCATCATTATATCGAAAAATTTCAGAGCAAATATCTATACACATTCCGCACCCAATGCATGTGTCTTGGTCTACTATGGCTTTCATAATATCATCCTTCCAAAAATTTTAAAAACAGATACCAAACTATTATATCTAAACTTTTATTTTAGAGCAATCTTAATTATTACTGCAATTTAAATCTAAACCAATATTATATTTCACTAAATTAACAACCAAAATTTATTTTTTATAGTAAATATCTTCAAAAATTGTGAATATTCCCCTCGGAATATACAACAATAATATTGATTTATAATAACTTTCAGCCTATAAATTTATTTTAAAAGTTCAGATTTATAACTTTTAAGCATTTTAACTGTAAATCAAATCACAAAATCACAAGGAGGTAATAAAAATGAAAGCAACAGGTATCGTAAGAAGAATAGATGACCTCGGACGCATTGTAATACCAAAAGAAATTCGAAGAACTCTTAGAATTCGCGAGGGTGACGCACTTGAAATTTATACCGAGTCCTCAGGAGAAGTAATATTCAAAAAATATTCCGCTATGGGTGAAATATTGCCATTTGCCACGCAATACGCAGATGTTTTATCCAGAACGCTTTCCATGCCTGTATTAATTTCGGATCGCGACCAAATTGTAGCTGTTTCCGGAATACCTAAAAGAGAATTTATGGAACGACGCATAACCATTTATCTTGAAGATTTGATGGAATCGCGAAAGCATTTTTCAATGTATGAAAGCAGTAATGATAAATTTATTCCCGTAGAGGGCATGACCAATGAAGCTGTGGTGGCTTTCCCTGTAATCGCGGGAGGAGATGTTTCGGGAAGTGTTATAGTTTTGAAACACGAAAAAGGATTAAGTTCCCCTGAAATCATTGCAAAACTAACCAAGATTTCAGCTGAATTTTTAGGTAAGCAAATGGAGGACTAAATCTAGCACATATCCTTTAAAATACCGTTCATTTAATAAGGCTTTGCCCTGTCATTTCACAGGGCTTTTTTATATTCAAAATTTCAAGTATTGTCGGAGCAATATCGCAAAGTGCCCCGCCGTCTTTTAATTGGCACGAAAATCCAATTACACTCAACGGTACTTCACCTAAAGTGTGAGCAGTAAACGGCGACCCTTGTTCATCGCACATTTTTTCGGCGTTACCGTGGTCAGCTGTAATAATGGTTACCCCACCGATTTTGTTCATTTGCGAAACTAAGCGTAAAACGCACTCGTCAACTGTTTCCAATGCCCTTATGGTAGCGTTAAGATTACCCGTATGCCCTACCATATCCGCGTTAGCATAATTTACAACTATAAAATTATATTTTTTTGTATTTATATTTTCTTCAACTGTTTTTGTTAATTCGTAAGCACTCATTTCAGGTTTAAGGTCGTAAGTCTTAACTTTCGGTGAATTGATGATTATTCGATCTTCGTTTTTATAAGGGCTTTCAACTCCGGCATTAAAAAAGAACGTAACATGAGCGTATTTTTCCGTTTCAGCAACTCTCAGTTGTGTTAAACCCTGCTTTGAAAGTAATTCACCAAGTGAATCCCTTATCTCACGTGGTTTAAAAACAGTTATCATATCATGAATGTTTTCATCGTACTGCGAAAAACCACAGTATTTTTCAACATTCACTCTTGTAACATCAGGGAAAACCAGGCTCTCGTCTAAAAACATGTGTGTTATTTGTCTCGCTCTGTCAGGGCGAAAATTAAAACATATCACGGCATCATCCGGGTTAATTCCTTCATATCCTTTGCTAACCATAGGCTTAATAAACTCATCGGCAATGCCATTATTGTAAGAGCTGAGAATGGCTTCTTCCGGGGAATCAAATTTTTCTCCGTGAGCATTTACAATCGCGTCATAAGCAAGACTTGTGCGTTCCCAACGCTTGTCGCGATCCATCGCGTAAAATCTGCCTGAAATGGTTTCGATTTTTCCGATTTTATTTTCATGTGCAAATTCTTCTAAATCTTTTATGTACTTAATCCCCGACTTCGGAGGAGTATCGCGGCCATCCGTCCAAGCATGAATGCAAACTTTGCTTACTTTACTCATCTTGGCAAGTTTTAAAATTGCGTGAAGATGGTTGACATGACTGTGCACCCCTCCGTCAGACACAAGACCCATTAAATGAAGAGAAGATCCGCTTTTTGCAACATACTCCATTACTTTTTTAAGCTCATCATTTTTATAAAAATTTCCGTTTTCTATGCTTTTGTTGATGTATGTTAAATCTTGGTACACAATTCTGCCCGCACCTATATTTACATGACCCACTTCAGAATTGCCCATTTGACCATCGGGAAGCCCCACGCTCAGCCCCGAAGCTTTAAGCTGAGTTGTGGGGTAATTTCTAAAAATATGATCAATGTTAGGAGTTTGAGCTTTATAAACGGCATTAACGTCTGAGTTTTCTCCCATTCCGAAACCATCAAGAATTATAAGGAGCAAGTTATTAACCAAACAAAATACCTTCTCTCAGATTAAATCAAATAGTTTTCACTATCATTGCCCTATCATGAATAAATTAAAATTTTCTTGTGAGACATGAGGTACAAAAGGTTGATCTTCATCTAGACAGTAACTAACGCTATATATATGAGCATCACAGGAAAATTTGTATAGGTTGTTTGAAACTATATCAAAAGATTTTCCTCTTTTAAATAAAGATCCCAAAAGACCATATGCATAATTAGCAATATAGGTATGTAAATTTTTATTGAATCTCTCAGGATAACCCATTATATTATTACATAATTTTACCATATTTTCAGAAAATTTTGCAGCATCAGGTCTCACGCAACCCTTTAATAGTGCAGTTGCATAAGAACATGCGCCAATATGCCTTAGCTCTTGCTCATAGCACTCCATATCCATAACATTTTTTGAAATGGATTTTAAAGGGTGATTAGACATGAATTCTTCATAAATATTGAAGTATGATTCTATTTGTTGTCCTTTGCGTAATTTCACATTTTTCCCCATACACATTGGGTATCGTTTACAAGTAGGTGACGATGCTGTTAATACCAATGTGGATGAACTGTAATAAGCGAATACACTAGGCATAAACGTTAAAAATATTAATAAAATACTTATTAAAATTTTAGGTTTTTTAAATTTTTTCATTTAACTTCCTCCTTTTTACATTCATTTATTTAGAATTTCTCTGCAATATTTATAATTTTTAAAAACTCTTCTGCTTCAAGCGAAGCTCCACCTACAAGGGCTCCGTCTATTCCCGATGTGCTTAAAAAACTTTCTGCATTTTTAGAGGTTAAAGAACCGCCGTACAAAATACGAATACTATCTGCACACCCGCTCCCATATTTTGAAGCCACAAAAGTTCTTATATCTGAGCATAGCTTAGCGGCGTCTCGCGGAGACGAAGTTTCACCTGTACCGATGGCCCATACAGGTTCATAAGCTATGACAATATTTTTGAGTTCATCACTTTGTAAATCATTAAGAGCAATCTTTAACTGATTTATAACTACTTCCGATTCTTTACCGCAGTTGCGCTGAGCAAGAGTTTCGCCTACACAAAGAATTAATTTAAGATGATTGTTAAGAACACTTGTAACTTTTTTAGCAATCATTTCATCGGTTTCACAAAAACAAGTTCTGCGTTCGCTGTGACCGAGGACAACATAATCCACACCTATATCCGAAAGCATTGGCGCAGAAATTTCGCCTGTAAACGCTCCGCTTGATTCCCAGTGGCAATTTTGAGCTCCAACAAGTACATTCGCCAAATGGCATCTGTCGATTATTGTCGGAATACTTAAAAACGGCGGGCATATAAGCACATCACAGTTAAATTCTGTACTTTTACAAATAAGTGCGTCAATAAATTTTTCGGTTTGAGATGTTGTTTTGTTCATTTTCCAGTTGGCTGCGATAAATTTCGTGTTTTTCATTAAACATTTCACCTCCTTCAACTTTTATTTAATTAAAATATATTCAATGCATAATATATTATAAAATATAACCGAAAAATTTAAAAGCAGGCATTTGCCTGCTTTTTAGTTTATTCGACAATTTTTTACTTATTTTTCTTCGGCGGGGGGAATAGGTTTTTCCACAAACGTAACACCATGAACAAAATCTACTGATGATCTTCTTTTTGATCCTTCCGGTAATATATTTTCCTCTTTTAATTCTCCGAGTTCTGAAACTGTTGTTTCTACTGTTTGTGGTCCAAATTGTTTAGCTGATTTACGATGTTTAAGATAATAACCACCACTGGCTACTCCTACTCCGGCAACCAAAATTCCAGCGCCTATCAAAGCTTTTTTGAACCTTGGATCAAGATTAAGTCCACCACTTACTTCGCTTAATTCTCCCGATGATAAAATAGCGTCTAACTCTTTTGATTCCTTTGCATTAACTTCATAACCTTGCGCGTGTAATTTTGCGATTGCTTCTTCCTTTTTCATTTTTCATTCCTCCATTTATAATTTTTTTATATAATTTTCACCTCAGTGCATTTAATGATCAAGATTAAAAGCGGGAGGTGGGGGGTCACACGAGGATGTCGGTCTAATTGCAGAAAACGGGGGAGGCGTTACATTTACTTGTTGACTTACTATTTCTTTTTTCTGTCTACTGTTTTTTGGAAATTCTTCTGAGTTTTTACATCTTTTCATTTAATCCCCCTCTTTTTTTGTTAAGTTTACCTTGAATACAACTATATTATAAGTATTATTTATAATTTGTCAACTAATTATTATTATTTTTTTCTTTTTACTGTGTAAACTATACAAAACATTAAATTGCTTATTACTTGACACCATGCAAAAAACTCCCTTTTTAAAAAAGGGAGTTTTGAATTAAATTATTTATTTATTAACTACTTATTTGTCATCAATTGCTTCCAACCCGGGAAGAGGGCTGCCTTCCAAAAACTGAAGTGACGCCCCACCGCCTGTTGAGATGTGAGTCATTTTATCAGCATAACCCAGTTTATAAACCGCTGCCGCTGAATCTCCGCCTCCGATTATTGAAATCGCGTTGCTTGCTGCTATAGCTTTTGCGACCGAAAGTGTACCGTTTGCGAAATTATCCCACTCGGAAACTCCCATAGGGCCGTTCCATACTACCGTGCCAGCGCTGGATACAGCTTCCGCAAAATACTTCGCGGTTTTTGGCCCAATGTCAAGACCCATCCAACCATCAGGAATTTTGTCCGCATCAACGATCTGTGATTCGGTATTGGGATCATAATCTTTGCCTACTTTAATATCAAGCGGCAAAAGAAGCTTTACGCCTTTTTCTTTGGCTTTGGCCATTATGTCCTTAGCAAGGCTGATTTTATCGCTCTCGCAAAGTGAAGTTCCCACTGAATAACCTAAAGCGTTTGTGAAGGTATATGACATTCCTCCGCCTATAATAAGAACATCAACTTTATCTAGCAAATTGTTGATAACTCCGATTTTATCCGAGACTTTTGCTCCCCCTAAAATCGAAACAAACGGACGTTTTGGATTTTGAAGAACGTTCGTCATAACCGAAACTTCTTTTTCAATTAAAAACCCAAATGCCGAAGGAAGATATTTGGCAATCCCTGCTGTTGAAGCATGAGCTCTGTGACATGTTCCGAAAGCGTCGTTAACAAACACGTCGGCAAAAGAAGCTAACTTTTTAGCAAATTCCGGATCGTTTTGCTCTTCGCCCGGTTCAAATCTAATGTTCTCAATCATGCATACATCGCCGGATTTCAAGGATTTTACTGTTTCTTTTGCACTGTCTCCGACCACGTCGCTTGCACGCTTAACTTCTTTCCCTAAAACTTTGGAAATGTAAGCAGCAACAGGCGCGAGAGATAATTTAGTATCATATTTGCCTTTAGGTCTTCCAAGGTGTGAACAAAGAATTATCTTCGCGCCTTTTTCTATAAGATAATTAATAGTTTTCATGGATTCATCGATACGTTTTGTATCGGTTATATTACCCTTTTCGTCAAAAGGAACATTGAAATCGCAGCGTAAAAACACAGTTTTTCCGCTAACATCTATTTCTTTTACACTCTTTTTATTTAGGTAATTCATTAAAGCACCCTTCCCTGCTGTTAGTATGGCTTTTACATAGTGTAGAAGTATTATACATTACTTTACATATTCTTTCAAGTAATAAAGTGGCACCGGTAAATCATAAAAGAAATAAGTTAAGTTTAATTAAACTTAACTTATTAATAATGCACATTATATAAATAAAAATATTGGTTTTTATTCTAATTCTTCCGATACCGAGATTTCTTTCATGCAATCTTTACATACGTTCTTCATTTTAAAAAGTTCCGTGTTACCTGCTTGCCCGCAAAAGATACATTGAGGCTCATATTTTTTCAAAACTATGGCATCGCCTTCCATAAAAATCTCCAGGGAGTCTCTCGGTTCAATGTCCAAAATTTTGCGAAGCTCCATTGGAAGAACTATTCTTCCCAAATCATCAACTCTTCTTACAATTCCTGTGGATTTCAAAATTTACACCGCCTTTTAATTTTTTGCTCAATTAACCTGCGCCTTTGCATTTATTTGCGTGTAACTTTAAATTTCAGGGATTTCATCGTTATCTAATCAAATATTTGTTATAAATATTTTGTTATTCAAAGCGCAGTGTCACTTAACATTTTATAATTGTACTACTTTCGGGATTTTTGTCAATATATGTATTTTTAAAGTATGTTTAAATTATATAGAGAAAATTAAAAATCCCGGTATTTTGCACCTATCATAATTCACATTAAAATTAATAGTAATAGATATGAGATTTTCAAAATCAGAACGACTGTGGTGAATTATGAGTGATGAACTATATCTGGGCGTCTATTATGCTTATAAGCGTAGTATGTGCCTTAATTACCGGTAAAATAAATGATCTTTCCGATGCTGTTCTTTTTGGGGCAAGTGATGCGGTAAATCTTATAATTTCCATTTTGGGTATGATGGCACTTTGGACCGGTATAATGAAAATAGCAGAAAAATCAGGAGCCACTGATTTTTTAGCAAGACTTTTTTCTCCAATTACAAAATTTCTTTTTCCGAATTACCCTCCGGGAAGTTTGGCGTCTAAAGCAATTTGCATGAATATAACAGCAAATTTTTTAGGGCTTGGAAATGCAGCAACGCCGTTTGGAATAAAAGCAATGAAAGAGATGCAAAAATGCAATTCAGATCCTTCAACCGCCAACAACGATATGATAATGTTTATTGTTGTAAACACGGCTTCAATTCAGCTAATCCCTACTTTTTTATGTACGCTTCGGCAAAAACATGGTTCGGCAAACCCGCTGGATATAATTGTCTGCCTATGGGTAACATCCGCGGTAGCCTTGATTGCAGGGGTAATTTCAGCCAAATTTCTTGAGAAGACGGGAAGCAAATAAGATGAATAATTTCGGGTTTTACGTCATACCTATCCTGCTGTTTTGCATCGTTATTTTCGGGGTTTTTAAAAAGGTACCGGTGTTCGACACATTTCTACAGGGAGCTTCGGAAGGTATAACTTCGACTTTTTCAATCGCACCTTCACTTATAGGACTTATAACAGCGGTTACAATGCTCAAAGCTTCCGGCGCACTTGATTTATTTGCAAATTTTATTTCTCCTGTTTCAAATATGATTGGGATACCGTCCCAAATAATTCCGCTGGCACTGCTAAGACCGGTATCAGGTAGCGGTTCCATTGCCCTTTTGGATAATATTTTAAAAAATTATCATCCCGACAGTTTTATAGGAAGAATAGCGTCTGTAATCATGGGATCCACGGAAACAACTTTTTATACTTTAACTGTTTATTTTGGTTGCATTAAAATAAAAAACTCCCGCCACGCCATACCAAGTGCTCTTATTGCCGACTTTACAGCTTTGATTGTTTCTGTTATTTTAATAAATTTTTTAATGAATAAAATATAAAAACTGCGGAAATAATTTATAACAGTGTTAATTGGTAAAAATTACCGACAATTATATTTTTTATTATAAAAAAACGAATATCTGATATCGATATTTACAAAAATATTTATTTTTCGCCATTTTTGTTGACACCTTAAAATTTGTATGATAATATGTATAACATAATTTTAAAACTTGATGTTTTTGTGTGCTGTTTGTACTATCACGAAGAAGAATTTGTTAATAAAATTTGTGATTATTCACAAAATTCAAACTCAATCTATAAATAAATGCGAAAGGGAGGGGCTGTTAGTGTCAAATCATTCTAAAGGCAAAATATTTAAAATATTAAAAGTAGAAGACCTTGATTTTATAAGTGGAGGTGCTACTGTTGTCGATAAAATAGGTGATAAACTTTTGCAGACGTCACGCACGCAGAAGTGTAATTGTGGCCTTTTCGAACCTCTAACAACCGGAGTGACATTGAATATATGCGACAACTGCAAATGGGCACAAGCTCCTTACGAAGGATCGGAAATTACTTATTGTTCAAAACAATTTAAATAAAAACGTACTTAACCATACACGAAATAATGCCCCTTATTACCAAAAGGTTTTAAGGGGCATTATTTGAATTTGCGCCTTGAGATTAATCGTTTTCAATTGAAATACTTGCCACAGCATTTAAAGTCAAGTCTGTTTTCTTGCCGTTTAAAAACTCATAATAAGCTTGACTTGCTACCATTGCAGCATTATCACCGCAATATTTTATATCCGGTTTAAAAAATCCAAAATTCCTTTTCGTGCATTCTTTTTCAAGATTACTCCTAAGTAAAGAATTGGCCGAAACTCCTCCTGCTATTGCAAGAGTTGTGTAGTTGTAATCTTCGGCTGCTTTTATAAAATTTGAAACCAAACAATTTATTACAGATTTTCTAAATGAAGCAGCTAAATTTTCCACGGGAATAGGTTCGTTTTTCTGATTTATACTATTTATTATATTTATCATTGCAGTCTTAAGCCCTGAAAAACTAAAATCATAAGTGTTTTCCTCGACATGAAGAGGTACAGGTAATTTAAAGCTTTCCGAGTCACCTTTTTCTGCAATTTTATCAAGCTCAACACCACCCGGATAACTAAGCCCAAGTCGCCTTCCCACTTTGTCAAAAGCCTCACCTGCGGCGTCGTCACGTGTTTTACCTATTATTTTAACTTGTGTGTAATCTTTAACCTCAAGGATATGAGAATGCCCTCCCGAAACCACAAGGCACAAAAACGGCGGCTTTAAATCAGGGTTTGTTAAGTAAAGAGAAGCAATGTGCGATTTTATATGATGCACAGGCACCAGCGGAAGCCCTGTAGCTATGGAAATTCCCTTGGCAAAATTAACTCCCACCAAAAGAGATCCAACAAGACCGGGAGCGTAAGTCACTGCAATGGCGTCCAGATCTCCAAACCCAAGATTAGCCTCGGCAAGTGCTTCTTTAACCAAAAGCGTGATATTTTCAATATGTTTGCGCGATGCAACTTCGGGCACTACCCCGCCATAAATTTTATGGCACTCTATTTGAGAGGAAACTTTAGAGCTAAGTATCTTTTTCCCGTCCTCAACTATCGCTGCTGCGGTATCATCGCAAGATGATTCAATTGCAAGTATTTTCAAATACCACACTTCTTTTTTATTGTAATTTTTTATTTACCCTATTAATCAAATTTTAGTACATTCCATACAGTTCTTGATTTTGAAGGAAAGCAGCATACTCTGCGTCAAGACTTTTTCTTATCTTTTTAAGTTTCTCAATATTGTCGTTATTGATAGCAATCTTACTTTTTACATTACTTATTTTTCTTCTGACATCCGAAAGTTGAGTATTTAAATCCCAACGTTCCATACTCCACCATGCACAATCATTAATTCTGGATTTTAAATCCTCTTCAACTTGCAGAAAAGTTGCAAGTTCGCTATCTAACACTTCACGAAAATTTTTCTCAAGTGCTTTAATTTGTTCTTCGTTAGATTGGATTTTCGCTCTTACTGTTTCGCAACTAGAATAATAGTGCTTTTGAAATTCCGATTGTTGAATTCGTGCTGCTCTTTCTCTTTCCAAAGAGCTGATATCGCTTGCACTGAAATTATTTGCAAGCACTGTTCCCATGCAAAGCAATGATGCTGCAACGGTCTGAGTTAAAAATTTTTTTGATGATTTATTCATGTTTCCTCCTGCATAATTTAATAAAAAGATTTTTAATATCTTAACATAAATTTAACTGTAAGTAAATTACTTTATTTTACTTCAATATAATAAGTCATGATTACACCGTCTTCTTTCGGGAAATCATAGAAATTTTTTCGAATACCCGCTTTTTGAAATCCGCACTTCTCATAAAGACTGATTGCCGCAACATTTGAACATCTGACTTCAAGTGATAAAAAAGCAAGATGAGATTTTCGGCAGTGATCGAGCAATGCACAAATCAAAGTTCGACCCACTTTCATATTTCTGAAATTTTCATGTACGGCAATGTTGTATACGTATCCCTCATCTGCGGCACTGTACATTCCCGCATAACCCGCAAACTGCGAATCAATCTTAGCCGAAATAAAATAGGAATTTTCGTTTTTTAATTCAGATTTAAAGGCATCTTGCGACCACGGAGCGGAAAAACACAATTTTTCCAGTTCAGCGGCATTTGAAACATCGTTTTCTGTCATTTTATTAATATTAATCTTTTGCATCGAACCACGTTTTTCCTTTTGAAATATGCACTTCAAGCGGAACACTTATGCTCACGGCGTTTTCCATCTCGTGTTTTAAAATGTTTTTTACTTCTTCCGCTTCCGCTTCGGGCGTTTCGATTATCAGTTCATCGTGAACTTGCAAAATAAGTTTAGAGCTCAGCTTTCTCTTTTCAAGACTTTTATAAACATTGATCATGGCTATTTTTATTATATCCGCGGCACTACCTTGAATAGGCATGTTTCTTGCAACTCTTTCTCCAAATGCACGTAGCACATGGTTGGGAGATTCAAGCTCGGGCAAATATCTCCTGCGGTGGCAAATCGTTTCGGCATATCCGCGTTTTTTTGCAAGATTAATTATACCGTGCATATATTCGTCAACGCCTTTGTAGTGTTCCAGGTACCTGTTAATGTAATTTTGAGCTTCGTACCTGCTGATTTTAAGATTTTGCGAAAGAGTAAACGCACCCATACCGTAAATAATGCCAAAATTGACCGCTTTAGCTCTGAATCGCATTTCAGGAGTTATCATTTCGGAAGGCACGCCTAAAATTTGAGAAGCTGTAATAGTGTGGATATCTTCGTTGTTATTAAAAGCGTCTATCATGTTTTTATCCCCGGAGATATGTGCTAAAATCCTAAGTTCGATTTGGGAATAATCTGCGTCAACAAGAACGCACCCTTCTTTGCCTTTAAAAAACTTTCTGAGTTCTCTTCCCCGTTCCGTGCGCACCGGTATGTTCTGCAGGTTTGGCTCGGTCGAACTTATGCGACCTGTCCTGGTTTCCGTTTGGTTAAACGAGGAGTGAATCCTGCCTTCGGGAGTAATTAACTTTATCATGCCGTCACAGTAAGTTGATTTTAATTTTGCAAGTTCACGATACTCAAGAATTAAATCTATGATTTTATGCTGACCTTTAAGTTTGTCAAGCGTATCCGCGCTTGTAGAATAACCGCTCTTACCCTTTTTCCCTTTCGGAAGACCCAATTTTTCAAAAAGCACGAATCCAAGTTGCTTGGGAGAATTTACATTAAATTCAGAATCCGCAAGTTCATAAATTGAATTTTGAACCTGTGCAATCCTATTGCTCAAATCCGCACCATATTTCTCAAGGCCTTCTTTATCAACATCAAACCCTATATTTTCCATGCTTGCAAGCACTTCGGAAAGAGGTTGTTCTATTTCAAAAAGAAGTTCAAGCTGGTCGCGATTTTTAAGTTCTTTTTTTAAAATTTCTGAAAGTCTTCCCGTAAAATAGGTTTTTTTGGCACTCTCTTCAATTTGCTCATCAAAACCGTTTTCTTTCGGCATCGTTACATGAGGTTCGGCAACGCCGTGTTCGCCCGCAATTCTTGACATAATATAGTCTTTTGAAGAAGGGCTAATCAGATAAGAAGCAAGCATAACATCAAATTTTTTGCCTTTTAATTTTATGCCCGGCTTTTCTAAAGTTCTGATAAGTTTCTTAATATCATAGGTTGTTTTTTCTATAGATTCGCACCCCATGAAAACCTTTAAAAAATCATAAAACCCTTTTTGCTTAGAATTCATTACGCATATTTTACTTTCAAACTCGATAAAAAGATTTTTTATTTCAAAATTTTTGATATCAGCCAAGAAATTTATTGATTTTTGGCTTTTAATCTTGTCAAACAATCCTGAAATCTCGCTGTCTTGCAAAAATTCTGCCGTAACTTCAGCCTTGGGCTCGAAATCATTTTCAAAAACCATCTTATCTAAAAAAGAAAAAAATTCGAGTTCGGTCATCATCTTTTTTACTTTCGAAACGTCTGCTTTTGAGGGAATATAATCCTCGTCGCTTATTTTTATTGGCACGTCTTTGTTAACCGTTCCGAGTTCATAGCTTAATTTTGCAATATCACGGCTTTCTTTAAGCTTGTTTTTTACGCTTTCTTTTATATTCAGGCTATCTAAGTTATTATAAATGTAATCTACACTATGGAACTTTTGGATAAGTTCCTTTGCTGTTTTTTCACCAATGCCTTTAACCCCGGGAATATTATCCGAAGAATCACCTTGAAGGGCTTTTATATCAATAAGAGCGTGTGGCGGTACACCATATTCTTCTTGCACTTTGTTTTCGTCGTAAAAAACAGGCTCGGCCTTACCGAATTTTGTTGCGGCAATTCTGACAGTGACTTTTTCAGAGATAAGCTGCAGGCTGTCTTTGTCCCCTGTCGCAAGAACGCAGCTATAATTTTTTTGTTCACAATATTTCGCAAAAGTGCCTAAAATATCATCCGCTTCATAACTCTCACACGATACCAATTTATAGCCCATCGCGGTCAAAAGTTCTTTAAGAATCGGAATCTGGCTCGCAAGTTCCTCGGGCATTTTTTTGCGAGTCGCTTTGTAGTCTAGATAAATCTTATGCCTAAAAGTCGGTGCGGGCAAATCAAAAGCAACGGCAACAGCTTCAGGCTTTACTTCACCGAGAAGCTTTTGCAGCGTAGACAAAAATCCGTATACCGCGTTTGTCATCTGCCCTTTTTTATTTGAAAGCATACGAATTCCATAAAAAGCACGATTAAGTATACTGTTCCCGTCAAGCACCAAAAACTTCAAATAAAACCACCACTTTACATTTTTTACTTTAAATTATGCCATACATTTTTAATGTCTTCATCTTCTTCCAAAATATCCAAAAGAATGTTTACTTTATTTTCTTCGTCCGCAGATAAAGACACATAATTATCAGGAACCATTCCTATTTCGGAAGAAACAAATTTGTAGCCTTTGCCGGTTAAATATTTGTAAACGTTTTCATAATCTTCTTTTTCCGTGTAAATTATAAAAAGTCCGTCATCTTCCGCAAAATTGCTTGCACCCGCCTCGATTGCATCTTCTTCCAGCAAAGAAGTGTCAATGTTTTCCGCATCAATAACTATTATGCCTTTTTCAAAAAACATAAAAGAAACACAACCCGTAGAGCCCATGTTGCCACCGTATTTGCTGAAATAATGCCTTATATTTCCTGCGGTTCTGTTGCGATTATCCGTAAGGGTTTCCACAATTATAGCCACCCCCGAAGGACCATATCCTTCATATGTAATTTCCTCAAAATCGTTCCCGTCTCCGCCCGCGGCTTTTTTTATAATTCTTTCGATGTTATCGTTCGGAACATTGTTGGATTTTGCTTTGGAAACGCAATCCCTAAGCTTGGCGTTAATGCTTGGATCTGCTCCGCCTTCTTTAACCGCAACGGCAAGTTCCCTGCCTATTTTGGTAAAAATCTTAGCCCTCTGAGCATCTGTTTTTTCCTTTTTTCTTTTTATGGTACTCCACTTTGAGTGACCTGACATGTAAAATCACCTCGTATAATTTAAAACTATTATATTATATTATTATTTTTTAAAACAACTATCAATTTTTACACCTATTTTGTCAGAACTCTATATCGAAATTTCTTTATTAAATCACATATAAAAAGGTTGAAAAAATATAATGCATACATTATAATTAAGATTAGATTACAATATATTTAAAATGAGGAGAAATTATTATGACTTTTAAAAGCGCAGCAGTTACAATAACAGCATTTGTAGCAGGTGTATTAACTGCATCATTAGTGTACTTTAAATTTTACCACTGTGCACCTCAAAGCTTCGGTGCAGGAATAAGCCCCAAAGATCATGTTATTTCAATTGAACTTTTAAATTTTGCGCATCACTCATTAACAATTAGTGAATTAAAATCAAAAATTAAAGCGTTAAAAGACGGGGATCCCCAAAAAGTAGAACTTCAAAAACAGTTAGATAATGAGGTAAAATGGTATAAGGAACTGGAGGGTAAGTTAAACAAGGAACTAAACTAATAATAATCTTCAATCGGTACAATACAGAACTTGAACCTGCGTTAGCATAAAATCGAACGTTAACCGCTGCAGATGTATGAAAAGTTTTATTAAGTTATCTTGTGGGGTAGCTTGATAAAACTTATATTTTACGATATAATTAACATTAGATTACAAAAAACTTAAAACAAGGAGAAGTTACCATGACTTTTGAAACCACAACAATTAAAGTATGGCTCGTGGGCATAGTAACTGCAGTCATAGCGTGCTCAGCAATTAGCTACGGAATAACCGGCAGTCTTAATTTCCCGCACCAAGCATTTATAGGATTACGCAAAACTTTTGGTGGAAGTTCCAAAGCCCCACAGTCAGCTCCGCAACCGGCCCCACAGTCGGCTCCACAACCAGCCCCACAACCATCGGAACTGCAACCAAACTCTAAGGATTCCCCCGAGTTAAAAGAGGCAAAGGAGAATTTATTAAAAGAATGCAACCTCCTAGGCCAAAGTTTTAAGAGATTAAGTGAGCTGGACGTAAGACTACAAGAAGTGGTGAAACTACCTGCTAATGAAGGATATGAAGAGAGAGCAGAATTACAGCGCCTTTATTTAGAAGCAAGTAAAGATTATATTACCCGGAATGCAATACATGATCGCGCCTTAGAGGAATATGAAAAAAT
>CAZSYK010000003.1:0-15811 GCA_964610685.1 uncultured Eubacteriales bacterium | reverse complement strand
ATTATATTACCCGGAATGCAATACATGATCGCGCCTTAGAGGAATATGAAAAAATACATAAACAAGCTATGGAAAAAGATAGGAAAGAACACAAAGAACACATAGACGAGCTAGCAAAAATATTTGGAATACATAGATAGGTTCTGAACAGATAATTAAAACACCATAAGTAAATTGATGAAAAAAAGCACATTCTTAATCAAATCATCTAAAAACAGCATTAAACCCGAGTATACTCGGGTTTAATGCTGTCTTGGTGCGGATAACAGGACTTGAACCTGCATGAACTGTTACATTCACATGGACCTGAACCATGCGCGTCTGCCAATTTCGCCATATCCGCAGATATTAATAATTATATTATAAATTTACCATAACAAAAGGACTTATGTCAACTAATCCGCGACAAACAAACATAAAATATCAAATTGACAAAACTGATTAAAAACTATAAAATTTACTGTGTTGACATTAACTCAAAAAACATGTTCGGGCTTATAGCTCAGTTGGTAGAGCGCCGCGTTCGCAATGCGGAGGCCAGGGGTTCGAATCCCCTTAAGTCCACCAAACAAAAGAAGATACACTATATAGTGTATCTTCTTTTGTTTTTTTTGTTTTTTGATTTTTTTATTTTTTCAGATTCAAAATTATCTTCTTTACACAACTCGTTTAACCTATTTCTGACTTTATTTATAACAGCTCTTTGAGAAAGTGTAACCTTTACCGGAAATTTAAATAATTTATTACCCAAGGTTTCATTGTTATAAAAAATTTTCTTGAACTCTTTTATGTTTTTTTCTTTAAGTATATTCTTTTTCTCTTCAGGTAATTCTCGATTTTTTAGATCTTTTTCTAGGGCTTTTCTATAACCGACTGCATCGTTACCATGTTTATGTTCAACGTACTCTTTAAAGGCTTCACCATATTCTCGCCTAATTTTTTTATCTAACTCTTGGAGTTTTTTGGAAACATCTTGGCACCATCTTTTTGTGGCACTCAATCCACGTTTATTCAATTGAGCCCAGAAATAAGCATCAAACAAATCAGAAAGAGGCTCACGCAATCCCAAAATAGATTCTTCGCTTAATGCACCTTTAAAAGCTTCAATGGATATGATTATTTTCTCCAGTTTTCTTTCCTCTAATACTTTTTCTGCTTTCTCTTTTTCTAAAGTTTCTTTAGATTTTTTAAATAATTGAATCATGTTATTCTCCTATGTTTTATCGTCACTATATTTTAACTTTAATTTTTTAATACATTATAAACATTTATTTCAAAAATGTAAAGCACAATGTTATTAGATTTAAATAAAATTTTAGGAGTTTTATGCTCTTGGTGATATTTATTTTTAAAATTCAGCTGCAATAATCTTCCAAAATCAAATTCAATTCCTCCTGATTAGAAGCATCTATACCTTTCCCCAAAAGTGCTCTGTCTGCAGGTGGGAGCTCCTTTACAACAATTCCCGTTGTTCGAAAAGGAGTATCTTTACCGTGTTCAAAAACGGCTATGTTTCCACAGTAATCTTTAACAATATATCCCGCCTTAACTTCAGGTGTCTCATTTTTATTATCCGCTGCTGACACGGCGGGTTTCTCGATTATAGGTTCGGCTTCCTCACGATCATTATTTTTTAACACCCAAAAAATAATGCCAATAAGCAAAACCAAAAAACAAGCACCGCCTGCTATTAATTTTTTCATGATAATTCCCTCTGATTACAATTGAATTTTTACTGATTATTATTTACCGTGTAATTAGTATTTATTCTCAAATATTTTTACTTTAATATCAAAAATTGAACAAAATTTCAATTTTTGATACAATTTATTCGTATTAACACGCTGGGAGAAAAAATCTATGAAAGTAACTTTACTCGCACATACTCCTGACCCCGAGAAGCTTATCGCTTGTTCCGCCAAGCTTTGCTATTCTCCTTCCTCCATCGCAGAAACGAACAAAAAACTCACGGATGAAAATATTAAATCCTTTATTAAAATGCTTGCCGCAATGGGTCACGAAAGCCCACTTGAGCACATAAGCTTCACCTTTGGTATCGAAGGCGTTTCGCGTGCGCTTCTGGCTCAAATAACACGCCACAGAATAGCTTCGTACAGCGTCCAAAGCCAAAGGTATGTTCAAAATTTTAATTTTGAATACGTCATTCCGACGGAAATTGAAAGCATACCTGAAGCAAAAGAAGAATTTTTAACCGCTTTAAACGAATCACAAAACCACTACAACAAAATAACAACAATTTTAAAGAAAAAGCACGTGAACAGTCTTGTTGAGTCCGGAGCGGACAAGCAGATCGCCGAAAAAACCGCAGAAAAAATGGCGATTGAAGACGCCAGATACGTTCTGCCAAACGCATGTGCGACAAAAATAATATGCACATTTAACGCAAGAAGTCTCATCAATTTTTTTGAACACAGATGCTGTAACCGCGCTCAATGGGAGATAAGAGATCTAGCTACCGAAATGTTAAAGCTTGTCCGTCAAAAAGCGCCGAACGTCTTTGCGTGCGCCGGACCTGCTTGCTTTAATAAACCTTGTCCCGAAGGAAAAATGTCGTGCGGGAAAACAAAAGAAATGAGAAAATTCTTTGAAAACCTTTAATGAAAGTGAGAGTGTAAAGCTTTTAAAAAGCTTAAAAATATAATATGAATGGTAAATTAATAGTAATAGAAGGTCTTGACGGAAGCGGTAAAAACACACAAACAAAACTCCTTGTGGATTTTTTATCCGAAAGCGGAGAAAATGTTGAGTACCTTTCATTTCCTGATTATTCCTCACCTTCGTCAGCTCTCGTAAAAATGTATCTGAGATCCGAATTCGGCGGCAACCCCTCTGACGTTAACGCATATGCCGCGGCTTCTTTTTACGCGGTAGACAGATTTGCAAGTTTTAAAAAATTTTGGGAGAAAAGTTACAGAAACGGGAAAATCTTAATTTGTGACCGCTATACAACTTCAAATACTTTTTATCAGATGTCCAAACTTCCCGAAAACCTTTGGGACGCATATATAACATGGCTCTATGATTATGAATATGATAAATTAGGGCTTCCAAAACCTGACGCGGTTATTTATTTAAATATGCCCGTCAGTGTTTCTCAGCGCCTTATGGAGAAAAGATATCACGGTGACGAAAATAAAAAGGATCTCCATGAGTCGGATATCAATTTTCTTGAAAAGTGTGAGGAAGCCGCAAATTATGTGAGAAAAAAAGACGGCTGGTTCACTGTGGATTGTGTTTTTGACGAAACAATAAAGAATAAAGATCAGATACACAGTGAAATTACAGCTTTTTTAAGAAAGGATGTATTTAATGAGCCTTGAATTCCGAGATCCCACAATAAATGACAAGCAGTGGGTCTCAAAAATACTCAGAAGCGAAAAAAAGATAAATTCCGAATCGGTATTCGGAACAGGCTATATATGGTCTGACCATTACTCTATAAAAATATGCCAATACGAAAACATGCTTATTAAAAAAGTAACCAAGAAAAACACTACGGGATATGAATTTCCTCAGGGTGCGAAGTCTGCACAAGAGTTAGAAAAAGCCGTAAGTGCAGTTATAAACGACGCGAAAGAAAGTGGATATAATAAGCTTTTATTTATCGATTTTTTAGATTCCGAAGTTAAAAAAATCGAAGAAATTTTTCCCGAAAAATTTAAATTCGTCCCCGTGAGGGATGATTTTGAATATATATACGCAGTTAAAGACTTGGCTTTACTTCCCGGTAAAAAATATCATAGCAAAAGAAACCATATATCAAAATTTTCCAAAACATTTAAATGGAATTATAAACCTATGGTTTACGAAGACAAAAACAGATACCTGAATTTTTTTGAAAAATGGTTTAAATCGAGTGCCTCAGAAGAAGAATATAAAAACGCCGGAGAACATGATGCCATTAAAAAAGCTTTAGAAAACTTCAAAACTCTTGAATTTTCAGGAGGAATTATAGAAATTGAAGGGGAAATAATCGCCTGCACCATCGGCGAAAAAATAAAAGAAGATACTTTTTTAATACATTTTGAAAAAGCTCTTGCTGAATTTAGCGACGCCTACAGCGTTATAAACAACGAATTTTGTAAAACCCTTCTGGGAAAGTATAAATTCGTAAACCGCGAAGAAGACATGGGAATACCCGGGCTTCGAAAAGCCAAGCTTTCCTATAGACCCGTTATCTTACTTGCGAAATATGACGCCGTTTTAGACCTAAAGTAAAAGGGGCAGGAATTTTAAGTAATTTATCTTTATTATTTATTCTATGGAAAAATCACATATTAACATATATAATAATAGTAGTAAGACGTAAAAATTGTATATAAAGCAAAGAATAAGGAAATAAAAAAGATGATTAAAAATATAAAATTATTTAAAACCAGGCTCAGACAAAAATATCGCATGTTTCGTGAAAACATGAAAAAAGACGAAAAGCAAAACATGAACAAGAAAATTCTTGATAAAATTTTAATCTTAAAAAAATACAAAGAAAGCGAAACTGTGTTTACATACGTTTCAAAAGAAATAGAAGTGGATACATCCGAATTAATAGTAAAATGCCTGAAAGAAAATAAAAAAATAGCCGTGCCGGCTTGCAACACAGAAGACAGAACAATGGATTTTTATTTTATAAAATCTCAAAACGATTTAAAAAAAGGTGCGTTTGGGCTATGGGAACCTATTAGAGAAAAATGCGAAAAAGCAACCGATTTTTCAGAAGGCATGTGTATAGTTCCGGGATTCTGCTTTGATTATAAAGGCTACAGACTCGGATACGGTTACGGTTATTACGATAGATTTTTACAATATTTCGGCGGAACAACAATCGGAATATGCTACAGTAAATTCATAACTCCTCAGCTCCCGCACGGAAAATTCGACAGACCCGTGGACGTGCTTATAACAGATCAGTATATAAAGCAAATTCACAGTAATTAAAAGGCAGGTTTATAATGAAAATATTTGAAAAATTTAATACTACTGGGTATCAAAAAAACGGATGCTTTTTTAAAATCGCATGGTTCGTATTTTTATGTTTAATATCTGCTCTTTTAGCAAGATACGCGCTTTTGGGCATAAACGACATGTTGGCTGTCGGAAAGAGCCCCGGAACGGTTATAGTTGATATTCCCGAAGGCTCTTCGCTGGACTCCATAGCGAACATTTTAAAACAAAATAATGTAATAACCGAAAAACAGTTCTTCAAGATTTACGCCAAAATCACAAAGTCTTCCAAAAACTTTTCTCCCGGAATATATGAACTCGAAACAAACATGGATTATCAAGCAATACTCAATCACCTTAAAAATCAATCTAACATAAAAAATGTTGTTGAAATTACAGTCACCGAGGGAATGAATATCCTCGAATGCGCCGATCTTATAGAAAAAAACAATTTATGTAAAAAAGAAGAATTTTTAAAATGCTGCAACTCAAATCAATTTGATGATAAATATAGCTTTATAAAAAATATCGACAACTATAAAGACAGAGTTTACAAGCTGGAAGGATACTTATTCCCCGACACGTATAAATTTTACCAGGGAGAAAGCTCTTCGAACGTTATCGTTAAATTCCTAAATAATTATCAGAAAAAAATAATCAAAAAAGATACGTTAGAAGGTTACGAAGAGAAAGTAAGTATAAAAGAGCTTGCCGAGAAAAAGGGACTTTCCGTTGACAAGCTTATGAACATAGCGTCTCTTATTCAGGCGGAGGCCGCCAATAAAGAGGACATGTATAAGGTATCTTCGGTAATTCACAATCGTTTAAACACATTACAAAACCAGGGATACAGTCCATTTGGTGAAGCCACTATGGGTATGTTGCGAATGGATGCCACGGTATACTATCCTTACAAAAACAAAGCTTCCGTTCCTAAAAATATCTCTAAAAACTTCAGCAGCAATTTCAACACCTATAAAATCGAAGGTCTGCCTCCGGGACCAATCTGCAACCCGGGTATAGATGCAATTTTAGCCGCATTAAATCCCGCTAAAACCGACTACTATTATTATTGCCACAGCTCATCGGGTGAAGCTTTTTATGCTAAAACCAACAATGCCCACATAACAAACCTCAGGAAAGCAGGTTTATAAAAATATATAGAATATGCTTGAAATTAATTTAAAATACGATAAACTTATATTATATTCGCCAAACCTATAACAGGAGGATATATAATGAAAAAAGATTCAATTAACAGTGTAATTTCAGATAAAAATTTTCTTGAAAAAATAATAGAATTAAGATCCATCGAGGAAGTAAAAAAAGCATTTAAAGAAAGAGGTATTACCTTCTCTGGCGAAGATATTGAAATCATGGGTAAAATGATAAAATTTCAAATTGAAAACAGCCAAAAAATTTCAGAATCCCAGCTTGAAAAGACTGTAGGCGGATTGTCAGATGAGGATTTGAAAAGAATTAAAAACATTACAATTACACTTTCCGCGATAGCAGTAGCTGTTTCAGCCATATATGCCGCAAATAATTTAAAATCCACAACCGAAAACGTTGACAAAACAACTAATGTTATAAAAAAATCATGGCTTATGAAGTTATTTGGCGGGTAAAAGCCAAATTTAAAAATGTATTACAAAACAAAAATAAACCAATACTTATCTTAGATAAATAACATCTGATCAAGGTAAGGTTGGTTTTTTATGTATAAAAGATCGGTAATTCTTTTTGGGTTTTTAATGTTTCTTTTATGTATCGGGTTTTTTTCCATTGATTATCTTTCGAATAAAGAAAAATTGTATGATGCCGCACTGAATCAACAATCTTATAAACTTAAAATTTTCGATGTAAGAGGTACTATCTATGACTGTCGAAATATTCCTCTTGTAAATGATCAAAAAAAACTAATCGCGGCGGTAATCCCATGCATGGAATCACTTACAGCACTTACACCTATCGTGTCCGAATCTCAGAAAGCTGAACTATACAAGAACTGCTCCAAAAAAACTCCCTTCACTATCGAAGTAAATCAAAAAGTAAAAAGCCCATATACCAAAATGTTTGAAGTTCCAATCCGATACCCCGGGATTACCTTGGCGGCTCACATAATAGGCTATCTCTCCGGTGACAAAAAAGGAGTATGCGGCGTCGAAAAAATATATAACGATTATTTATCCGGCGATAATCATGACATATACGTAAAATATAACATCGATGCCTCCGGCAAGATTTTACCAGGTAAAAAAGAACTTACCGAAGATAAATCTTATCTTAAGTCTAAAGGTGTGGTTCTTAACATTGACAGCCGCATTCAGGCATTGGTTGAAGAAATATCAAACAAATACATTAGCAGGGGAGCTGTAATATTATCAGAAGTTCCCAACTGTGAGATAAGAGCCTGCTTAAGCTTGCCCGGGTTTTTACCCGGAAATGTATCGGGCTCTTTAAACGACAAAAACTCCCCGCTTCTTAATCGTATTATGTGTTCTTTTAATCTCGGATCAATTTTTAAACTCGTAACATCGTCTGCCGCTCTGGAAAAAGGAATAAGCGAAAACACGCTTTATAACTGCGAGGGAGTAAATAAAGTTGAAGATGCGTCATTCAAATGTTTTAACGGCAAAAAGCATGAACTTATAAACATGGAACAAGCCATGGCGCATTCTTGCAATGGTTATTTTATTGAACTTATTAAAAAAATGCCTCAGGAATCTCTTTTAAATATGTCAAAAAAATTCAGGCTCGGCTGTGAAAACATTCTGGCGCCGGGCATGATTTCGGAAAAAGGCACTCTTCCTTCTGCCGAGAGCCTCCAGAACATCAAAACACTTGCAAATTTTTCGTTCGGTCAAGGCAAACTCATGGCAACGCCTCTTCAGATTACAGGAATTATTAACACCATCGCATCGGGAGGGATTTACAGCAACCCCAAACTTGTAAAGGGTCTCGTCGATGAAAGCATGAAATTCTTAAAAAAAGACAAAAACACTGTGCCCGACGAAACAGAACGAATAATATCCGAAAAGACAGCTACAAAACTCAAATCGCAAATGAAAGCTTCTATTGATTACGGAACAAGCCAAAAGGGAAAACCCGAACAAATAGAAGCTGCCGCGAAAACCTCAACAGCACAAACGGGAATCATTGAAAACGATAAAAAAATAGAACAGTCGTGGTTCGCGGGATTTTTTCCTTATGACAAACCGAAATATTCAATTGTTATCTTATCGGAAGCAGGATCGGGAGGAGGAGAAAGTTGCGGCCCTGTGTTTAAAGAAATAGTTGATCGAATTAAAACAGAAATTCCCGAAATTTTTATTAACGATTAAAAATAATTTTAATTAGGCTTCGAAATCACGTTCAAAACCTTTTCTTTTACAGTAAAAAACAAAGAACATGCAGCTTGCTTTATTTCTTCAGCACTGAACTTTTCTTCACACACATTGTTTTGGTACCAAAACCTGAAATTTTCAAACACGCAGGGGTAACTAATTTTAGTAAACATAATCGACCCCAGAATAACAAGGCATACCGTCAACCTAACGTAGAATAAATTTATTGTATGAGACGGCTTTTTTTCTTTAACTTTCTCTTCGGATTCTATCGTCATTATCGCTTCCTCACTTTCCATAATTTTCTCCCGCTTCGCGCAAGGTTAGTTTCTTATTTTAATTTATTTACGAATTACCGAGTCCTTGTTATAATAATATTTAGAATTGATTTTTTTAGAACCTGTCCATGAAACTAAAATAAGGAAGCGAAGAAATATGGAAGAAGAGAAAGTTGTCGAGAAAAAATTTAAGAATTACAAAAAAACTCCACAAGCACGCAAAAAAAGGCTTATACGAATTCTTGCAATAATAGGATCTGTTTTAATGCTCAGCAGCCTTATTGGTTCTTTGCTGTATTATCTTTAAAGAAATTTTACAGAAACATGAAAATTTGTGCTGTCATAGCTGAATTCAACCCGTTTCATAGCGGCCATAAATACCTTGTGGACGAAATAAAAAAAAGAGGATTCACTCATATAATAGCGGTTATGAGTGGAAACTTTGTTCAGCGCGGAGAACCGGCAATAATTTCAAAAAAAGCACGCACGGAAGCAGCCCTTAAAAACGGGATTGATCTTGTGGTCGAAATCCCTGTTGTTTGGGCTGTTTCAACCGCGGAAAAATACGCCAAAGCCGGAGTTCAAATCGCCGGTTCCATGGGTTGCGCGGAAACAATTGCATTCGGAAGCGAGTGCGGAAATCTCGAATATCTCGAAAAAATAGCGCAGACCATACAGTCGGAAAATTTTTCGGCACACCTCAAAAATCATCTTTCACAAGGAATAACCTTTGCAAAAGCTCGTGAAAAAGCGTTAACCGAGATGATTTCAAACCATGAAGTGATTAAGCAAATCGGGCTTCCCAACAACATTTTGGGCATAGAATACCTGAAGGCAATAAACGAATTCAAAAGCAGTTTAAAATCTTTAACAATACCCAGAATAACATCTCAGAAGTATTTATCCGCTTCAAAAATAAGAGAATCCATAATAAAAGACGATGATGATTTCAAAAAATATGTTCCTCAGTCGTCATTTGAAGTAATACTTAATGAAATAAGAAATTTCAGAGCACCCAACACACTGGAAAGAGCAGAGCAATCTATACTTTATAAGCTTAGAAACATGAGCAAAAACGAAATTTTAAATATCCCGGACATAAGCGAAGGCCTTCAAAACAGAATTTTCAATGCATCAAAAAAAGCGTTGTCTTTAAATGAACTTATTTTTTCTATCAAAACAAAACGCTATACGATGTCGCGGATAAAAAGAATTGTGCTCTCGGCTTATCTTGGCATAACTAACGAAATGCAAAATTCAAACATTCCTTACATAAAAGTTCTGGGTTTGAATGAAAAAGGGACCGAAATTTTAAAAAAAGCAAAACTCAGCACTTGTCTTCCAATAATTTCAAAATACTCAGATGTTTTAAGGCTGGATATTCAAGCTCAAAAAATTTTTGACGCTCAGTGCCAATCTTCTGATTTGTATAGCTTTTTTTCTCCTAAAATTTCTAAGTGCGGCGCAGAACAATCTTTTAAAATAATAAAAACTGAGTAAAACAAGCAATATATATTGCGAAAATCCGGTAAATCGAGCAAAATTTTATTCGAATTAAAACCAACTTAAGAATTAACTTGAATAAAAAACCACTGCCACGGGATTCGACATACAGCTTACAGCAGCTGTTTATAAGGCTTTCTTAAAATTATTAAAAAAGCGAAAAATTTTATAAAGATCAAGATTACAGTTGACTTAAAACAAAAAATTATTTAAAATTAATAAGGTAAGATTTATAAAGTTAAAAAATCTTATGCATGGGGGTATAGCTCAGCTGGGAGAGCGCTTGAATGGCATTCAAGAGGTCAGCGGTTCGATCCCGCTTATCTCCACCAAAATAAACTCCGTAGTTCCGCCGTTTAGGCGGTTTTTTACTTCAAAAAAGAATCACCTTTATGTGGTGATTCTTTTTTGAAATTCTATTGTTTAGAATGTTCCCTCGGCATTTTGTTTAATATCAATGTCTTTTCTTCCAAAACTTTTGCTAAATGCAAAATTTCATCTAGATCTGTATTCCTAGCTTCTTTATATAAAATCGCGTCTTTTTCCCAATACTTAGCGAAGATGGGACCAAATTTCTCTTCTAAGGCTCCTGAGGCGCGCTTAGCTTCGAATTGATTATAGCACAAACGGTAGGCATCATCAAAGATATGGACACTTACGACGTCTGCAGCGGCTTCCTTAACAATATCGTAGGCGGTATGCCAGGCATCATTAACGGGAGCATTATTATCATATAGGGATAAATAAAAACTTCTCCAAAGAGTTGGTAAGTTCTCTAAAAGATCCTCTTTACTCATGTTATCCATGGGATTTATTGCCCTTATAGGTGCCGAAACCAGAGCCAGAACTGGAGCTGGTTTAAGGACTGATACTACTGTAAGTGCGGCGGGTGTTGCCCCAGACACTAATGTGGATGCTGGTGCTGGCGATGTCGCCGACGTCAAGGCAGTTAAATATTCGCTAAATATTTTGTTTAATTCTGTTGTTTGTTCTTCAAAAGTCTTTGCCAAATCTAAAATTTCATCCCGACTTTTACCCTTAAATACATTATAAAAACCCTTACCTTTTTTCCAATATCCGGCAAAAGTTTTAACAAAAACATCTACATTGGTCTGTTCTCTTAAATATGGATCAACGATGTTCATACAAGCTTTTTCAGCAGCGTCGTTGGCGGATTTTTGAGTATCTTCTATAATAATTTTATTGATAGAACTGAGTTTTTTCGAAACATTGCGGAAAGAAGATTTCGTGCACTCATCTAATCTTTGGAATACATCTGATTTTCCGTTGGCGGGGAGAATCGTAGAGACTCTCATAATCTTAAATAAAACCAAAGAAAATTTTTCACAAAGCTCAGGCAGTTTTTCTAAAAGCTCTTCTTTATTCATGTTTTCCAAAGGTTTTGCTGCCCTTACAGGTGCCGGTGCCGGATTCGGTGCCGGATTCGGTGTCGGTGACGACGTAGGTGTAGATGCTGCATTTGTAGACCCGGTTAAATATCCTATTGCCCCCAAAAGCGCTGCTCCTGCTCCCAGTCCTGCCAGCACTTTCCGTGTTATGGACTTGCTTTCTTTTTTGTTGCTTTGGACTGTTGCTGTTTCTGTGACTTTTACGTTAGTTTCGGCGGCACTTACTCCTGAAGCCGGCATGGACGCTAATCCTATTAACGCTGACAACGCTACTACTATACCTTTTTTGCTCATTTTAGATACTACCGCTGAGCTTAATTTATTCATATCACTTTCTCCTGAATTTATTATAAAATTTTTAAAATCCTTTTTGTTAAGTTTTGATTATATATTTTTAATTATATCATAAAGTTCGTAGAAATCAGCAATTTTAGCAGTTTCGGTCATCTAATTCTTGTTATTTACTATTTTTTAAATCAATAATTATTAATTTTTGTTTATTTTTTCGTTAATTTCTTCGAATAATCACAACCGAAAAAAGCTTTGTTGTAAATAATTTTCGAGATCTGTGCATATTTTATAAGCATAATGCATTAAATCTAAGAATGCAAAGCACTCTTAGATTTAATTTGTCTTTATTGTTTTGATAAGTTTTATTTATAAATCGGATAACATCTACACATATCTTCAACGCCTGATTTTATAAGGTTTGTGTTGTTTTCAAAATCATTTATTGCAAGGTATATAAATTCCGCTATTCTATCCATTTCTTTTTCGACCATTCCTCGCGATGTGATAGCAGCTGTTCCTATTCTTACCCCACTTGTGACAAACGGGCTTCTCTTCTCATTAGGTATCGTGTTTTTGTTTACTGTGATATTTACTTCATAGAGGCGATTTTCTAATTCTTTACCTGTAATTTCGCTGTCGGATAAATCAATTAGCAGTAAATGGTTATCTGTTCCACCCGACACCATTTTAATTCCACGCTTGGATAATCCATCGGCCAAAATTTTGCAATTATTAACAACATTAGCAGAATATGTTTTAAAACTATTGTCGAGCGCCTCTTTAAAACAAGCGGCTTTAGCAGCGATAATGTGCATCAAAGGCCCGCCCTGCGTACCCGGGAATATTGCTTTATCTATTTGTTTTGCGTATTTTTCTTTGCAAAGTATCATTCCGCCACGAGGTCCTCTTAAAGTTTTATGAGTGGTGGCCGTTACGAAATCCGAATAAGGCACAGGGCTCGGATGAACACCTGCAGCCACCAAACCGGCTATGTGCGCCATATCTGTCATTAAATAAGCTCCGCATTCGTCAGCAATTTTTCTGAATTTCTCAAAATCTATTATTCTCGGATAAGCACTGGCACCGCATACTATCATTTTTGGTTTTACTTTTAATGCCATTTCCAGAACATCGTCGTAGTTTATTAAATGAGATTGTTTATCTACTCCGTATGGCACGAAATTATAAAGCTTACCTGAAATATTCACAGGTGAACCGTGAGTAAGATGCCCGCCTTCATTAAGGCTCATGCCCATAACGGTATCTCCCACTTCCAATGTGGATAAATACACAGCCATGTTTGCCTGAGAACCCGAATGAGGTTGCACGTTAGCATGTTCTGCTCCAAAAAGTTCACAAGCACGTTCTCTGGCGATATCTTCAGCAACATCTACATATTCGCATCCGCCATAATATCTGTGATTCGGGTAACCTTCAGCATATTTGTTAGTCATAACGCTTCCCATCGCAGCTAAAACCGTTTCGGAAACTATATTTTCCGAAGCAATCAACTCCAGATTATACTCTTGCCTCTCGAACTCCTGTTCTATAGCTTCGCCGAGCTGCGGATCGGATTTTTTTATAAGATTTATTCCAATCTTTGCATAGTTTTCCACAGTCACACATCCTAAAACATTATTTATCTATTTTATTTTACAAAATTACCTGAAATTTTTTCAACCTATTCAAATCTGAAATTAAAGATAAGGAATCAAAAAGATCTGTTTTTTTAAATTTTCCCCGCACATCCCATAACATTCTCAATTTTATGCTTAACTACATTTTCGATTGCATCTCTTGCGGAAGAAAGATATTTCCTTGGGTCAAAATTCTCGGGGTTTTCGGCTAAACTCTTTCTTATTTGCGATATCATGGCTAAACGAAGATCTGAATCCACATTTATTTTACACACGGCCATTTGAGCGGCTTTTTTAAGCATTGGCTCCGGAATACCTATAGCTTCTTTTAGAATTCCTCCAAACTTGTTTATCTCCTCAACAAATTTTGGAACTACACTCGAGGCGCCATGAAGAACTATAGGAAATCCGGGTAACCTTTTTTCTATTTCGCTTAGAATATCAAACCTAAGCTCAGGATTTTGATTGGGCTTAAATTTATACGCTCCGTGACTTGTTCCGATTGCAATAGCCAAAGAATCAACATTTGTTTTTTTCACGAAATCTTCAGCTTGATTCGGATCCGTATAAAAAGATTTATCAGGCAGCACGACAACCTCATCTTCAATACCCGCAAGGCTCCCAAGTTCTCCTTCAACGGTTACGTTATATTTGTGAGCATAATCGCTGACTTTTTTTGTGAGTTCTATATTTTCTTCGTATTCAAGGGAAGACCCGTCTATCATAACGGAAGTAAATCCGCTGTCTATGCAGTTTTTGCAAATTTCGAATGAATCACCGTGATCAAGATGAAGCGCTATGGGAACATTGTTTTCTTGCACTGCGGCTTCAACAAGTTTTTTAAGATAAGCAGCACCGGCATATTTGCGAGCACCAGCTGAGGCTTGCAAAATAACGGGAGAAGAAAGTTCACTTGCAGCCTGCATAATTCCCTGAATTATCTCCATATTATTTACGTTGAAAGCGCCTACTGCGTATTTTTCATCATAAGCTTTTTTAAACATCTCTTTTGTATTTACCAGACTCATAACCGCACCTCTTAAATCTCATTTATACCTAAACCTTACACGATTTTATGGGTATTGTCAAAAGAGTTATTCTGGTTCAATCATGTAGCATTTAAAAACTCAGTATTTTTCACAAAAATTATTTTTTGTTTTAATTTTATAAAATGTATTGAGGTTTTAATAGATTTTCTGGATTACAAATTTTTCCAAATTGCATTATAATATAAATATA
Source organism: uncultured Eubacteriales bacterium (assembly GCA_964610685.1). Lineage (GTDB taxonomy): Bacteria > Bacillota > Clostridia > Oscillospirales > Acutalibacteraceae > UMGS1491. The sequence goes on along the minus strand of CAZSYK010000003.1, from coordinate 1,145 downwards.
ATAAAATTTTAAAAAGGAAGGCACGTTTATAATGATTTTCAAACATAAAGGTTTATTAACCTTAGTTTCCCTCTCACTTATTTTTATGTGTTGCTTTTTCAGCGTTCGAGCTGAGCAAACAGCAGTGCATAACGCAGAAAACAGTATGGACATTGATTACGTGGTTGAAACAACCGAAAAAAACACTTCTATACGTTTTGGACAAATAAGCAAGGCTCTTCAAACAAATTATTCTGACTGCGGACCACTTGGCGCAAATCTTCCTGATTTAATTTCAGGTATTTGCAAAAAGTATAGAGCAAACATAGTTACATTCGATGATGTTCAGTATGTTTACAACGAATCAACAGCAACGCTTACTGTCACAGGATATGAAGGAAGCATCTACGCAACTGCTCAAAATTTTGTAGTAGAAGGGCTTAAATTAACTAATACAGACGAACTCAACGCTCAGTATGGAGAACAATTGGCTCGCGATGTCGAAGCAAGCCACTTTGAAGCCGTCAGACAGGGCTATACGTCATCCAACGATCCTAAATATGAAAGAACTGTAAACCGAAAATTTGCTGAACTCACAGAAAAAAGAAATCAAGATCCGTCAAAAGTTGATTTGAGAATTAAACCTTTGGAAACAGTTATAATACGTGGTAATATCGTAAAAATCGGTAGCGATTTTTGTAATGCTCATCCGGGATGCAACCGCACAGGAGTATTGAAACATTTCCGCATAAAAACTGTTGACATGAGCGAAAGCAACGTACGCGAGATATACGACGGAGCGTTTTTAGATTGCTTAGAGCTTGTAAACATTGTATACCCTCAAAATAAAGCGGTTCCCGCGATGTGCATGGGAGCTTTTGCGGGGTGCCCCAATGAAGCTTCATTACGTTTTTCCCTGGCAGACAGCACCAGCCAATATAAACCTGTAAATTATATTTATAATCCTTGCTGTATACTATTATAAATTGAATATTTAAATAAAAACCGAAGTAAACTGTAATTTACTTCGGTTTTTGTGATTTTATCAATATCACGTTGAACTTACATCGGATTGACTATCTCTCTAACTTTTTATATAATTTATTTTAGAATATGCTACTGTGGCTCAGTTGGTAGAGCAGCTGATTCGTAATCAGCAGGTCGGC
>CAZSYK010000002.1:0-81953 GCA_964610685.1 uncultured Eubacteriales bacterium | reverse complement strand
TTTTGCGGGCATAGGTTTTTTTATTTTTGAATTTGTTACGGAGGCGAATACCTGGGCATTTTCGCCAATTAATCGCCATCTTTCCGAGGGATCGATGTCCGGGGGGAAAATACTCGATGCAAATGATGTGATTTTAGCTCAAACTGTCAACGGAAAAAGAGTATACAGTGAAGATGAGGGTGTTCGAAAAGCCACTCTTCACATAGTCGGGGACGGGTCTGTTCTTATTCCTACGTCCATTCAAGGTAGATATAGCACGCAATTGTTTGGGTACAATCCAATAACGGGATTCGGTGCGCCGAGAATTTTAAACATGAATCAGAATATAAAACTGACTTTGAACAGTGATGTTTGCAATGCAGTTTCCAAAAATTTTAAAGATAAAAAAGGAGCAGCGGTTGCTTATAATTATTTAACGGGCGAAATCCTTTGCATGGTCAGTATGCCTACTTACGACGTTAACAACAGACCGGATCTCACGCACGATACAGACGGGAAATACGACGGGGTGTATCTTAACAGAGTTATCTCTTCTTCTTTTACCCCGGGTTCTATATTTAAACTTTTCACAACGGCCGCAGGCCTCGATTTTATCGGTGGCATAGAGAAAAGAACGTTTGTTTGCAATAAAACAAAAATTATTGACGGCGAAAAAGTAACTTGCATGAAAAATCATGGGAGCATAGATTTAAAAAACGCTCTCTCCAAATCTTGTGACATAGTGTTTTGCGATATCGGTATTGAACTCGGCAAAGAAAAAATGAAAAGAAAAATGGAAGAGTTCGGGTTTAATAAGCCCCAATATTTTGAAGACATGCAAATTGCCCAAAGCGAATATAATGTTGATAACGCTTCCAAAGCCGATCTGGGGTGGTCTGCTATCGGACAGTATAAAGATAAAGTGAATCCAGTGCATATGCTTAAATTTATGGGTGCTATAGCGAATCGTGGAATCGCTGTTGAGCCATATGTAATTAAATCAATATCTGCGGATACGTCTTTTTCGCTTCCGAATTCCGCTAAAAGTACGGGCAAAACTATAATGAACGCTTCTACAGCAGATAAAATTAAAGAAATGATGCGCTATACAATGCAGAATCAATATGGCGATTCGTTATTTTCAGGTGTTCAGATGTGTGCTAAAACAGGAACGGCGGAAGTAGGGGAAGGGAAACTTCCTCATGGCTGGATGGTAGGCTTTTCACAAGATAAAACTTTTCCTGTGGCATTTGCCGTTGTGGTGGAGAATGGCGATTTTGGTATAAAATCAGCAGGGCCTATTGCATCGGTTTTAATAAAAAATTTGCATTCAAAATTTAGTAACAACAAATACGTATAATAATTTATAATTATAAAATATATCAAAATTTTCTTGACTACATGATTTAATTGATATAGCATAATCATGTACATAATAAAAAGTAATTATTATAAAGGAGGATGTTTATGAGTGAATACGTGTTACAGACATATGATCTGACAAAAACTTACGCTCGTAAAAACGTGGTTGATCATATAAATCTTAAAATTCGCAAGGGTGATATTTACGGATTTATTGGTAAAAACGGAGCAGGAAAGACTACTACGATAAAAATGGTGGTTGGTCTTAGCGCACCTTCTTCAGGGGAATTTGAGCTTTTTGGCAGTAAGGATTTTCAGGAGGGTCGCAAAAAAATCGGTACGGTTATTGAAAATCCCACTCTATACCCTTATTTAAGTGCTCGCCAAAACATAGAAGTTCAGCGTATTATGAAAGGCGTAAAAGACAAGAGCATAACCGATGAGCTTTTACAAGTGGTAGGTCTTGAAAACACCGGACGCAAAAAAGCCAAAAACTTTTCGCTCGGGATGAAACAAAGGCTTGCAATAGCATTGGCACTTGTCGGTGATCCCGAATTTTTATTTCTGGACGAGCCTATTAACGGTCTTGACCCTACGGGCATTAAAGACATAAGAGAACTTATAATGAAATTAAATAAAGAAGTGGGAATCACTATTATGATTTCCAGCCATATATTAGGTGAGCTTGCTAAAATTGCTACTTGCTACGGCGTTATAAGTGAAGGCAGGCTGGTAGATCAGTTCACATTAGAAGAGCTTCGTGATAAAGTCAGGTCATGCATTAAAATAACTGTTAATGATTCGGAAAAAGCAGTTTCCGTACTTAAAGAAAAGCTGGGAATATCAGATTTTGAAGTAGATGATAACTGTATAAAAATATATGAAATGCTTGATAAATCGGTGAAAATAAATTCAGCTTTGGAAGAAAGTAATATTGAAGTCTTGTTTTTAAGCAAAGAAGACGGAGATTACGAAAATTACTTCATTAGATTAATGGAGGGGGTACAGGATAATGGTTAATTTACTAAAATCGGATTTTTATAAACTGTTCAGAACAAAATCGTTTTATATTTGCGGAATAATAGCAGCCGCTCTTGCGGTGCTTGGGGTAGTAATTCTTAGCTCTTCTTTGAAGTCAGAGCTGGGAATCGATGCTGCTTTGCTTGGCTACGACGGACTTTATGCTTTAACTACAGGCACAGGCCAGGCTACTTTGTTCATTACAATAATGTTATCAATGTTTATACCCAGTGAATTTGCATTTGGAACAATGAAAAATATTGCTTCCAGAGGTATAAGCAGAACTAATATTTATTTATCCAAGATTATTGTAGGGGTATTCATAACTGTTGTTTATGTTTTGTTTTGTGCGGCAGCTTCTTTTACCGCCGGAAGCGTAATGTGGGGTACCGGCGAACTTACCAGGGCTGTATATCTTGATATTTCTCGAATGATAGGTCTTTTCTTGTTAGCCGAAGTTTCTCTTCAGTGCATATTCATGATGGTGGGATTTTTTATAAGACAAACAGGCGGTACTGTCGCAACTAATCTGGCTATAATAATAGCAGTTCCGGCTCTTGTTATTCAGTTTATTAATTTTGCTGTTTATCAGTGGTTTAAGGCTGAAGATTTTGAATCAAGCAAATATTGGCCCGCAACTTATCTTTCAAAGTATCTATCATTGGATATTGCTCAAACAGATATAATCACAGGTATTATCGTATGTTCCTCTTTCATCGTTATTTCTCTTGCGCTTGGAATATTCTTTTTTAATAAAAGAGATATTAAATAAACTCGTTTAGATTTATAAAATTTTAAAGGCACTTATCGGAAACTATGTTTTCGATAAGTGCCTTTATTTTTTATATGAGCAGGTATATGTAATTACTAATATACGAACTTTTTCGAAAAAAGTTCGTATATTTTAAAATTTTTTTCGTTGTGTACTGTACTGATAAACAATTAAAATATAAATATAACGTTTAAATTTAAAAGTACTGAAGTACTGACGAGAGTAGGAAAATTAAATGGTTATCAAAAATCTTTGTGAAAAAAAATTATCGGCTATGAATAATAAGGTCATCAAGTATAATGTTTGTGAAAGTAAATGTGATAGCCAAATGCATTATGGTATACAGATAGTTGAAGATGTGGGAGAAAATCACAACGAAGAGACGATCGAAGGCATTTCTACAAGCGAAAACTTTGTTTATAATTTGCTATCGTATTTATACGACAACATAATAGATACAGTACATTTTAGAGACATTGTGGATGACTATATTCTGGAAAGCGAATATTCTCTATAAGCAAATGATTTATATTTGTTTTAAATTTTATTATTAATTTATATTATTTTCTAACAGTGACAAATTATTGTATGTAAATACTTGAAAAAGTTATAATTGGAGTTTATTATAAATTCATCAAGTCAATTACAATAATTTTTTATTGAGGTGAAAGTAATGAGCGATAAAAAAGAGAAGAAATTAAAAGATCAGTTTACAGAAATAATAAATGATGTGAAAGATGAAAGCGATTCCTTTAGCAAGGAAGAAGTTGAAAATGGAAAAGTAATGGGTGCACTTTCTTATGTTATTCCGTTTATCCCGTACCTTTTGGAAAAAAAGAATAAATTTGTTCGCTTTCACGCAAAGCAGGGTATGAATTTATTCATAATATTTGTTATTTATTCAATTCTTTCTAAGATTTTAACCGGTGTTATAAAAATAAAAAAATTTATTTATTACGGTGCCGTTGAATACAGAGTCACTCCGTGGTGGGTTACGTTCCCTCTGAGCATTATCGGTATAGCAATATTCATTTTTTCAGTTGTCGGTATAATATATGCACTAAACGGTAAAGCTAAAGAGCTTCCAATTATTAATAAATTAAAAATATTAAAGTAGAGAATTTATAACAATTTCGTTTAACTACATTCTGCAAGAATTACATAAAAATTATAATGTAAATATAATTGATAAAACTTTTATTTTGCTTTCATATAAATTCTGAACAAAACATACATTGAATTAGTATATTTCAGAAAGGGAGCATAATATGAGAAGAAATCATATGAATCAACGCGCCGCGCAATTTATAGCTGTTTCTGATTACGGTAATGATCCATTTGTGTTTAACATTGAAAAAGCAACCGAACAAAACAATAATTTCAGAAGCACTTTGTGGACGGGAACCTATATGCAGCTAACACTTATGAGTATTGACCCGGGAAGTTCAATAGGGCTGGAGATTCATCCCGATACAGATCAATTTTTACGTATCGAGCAAGGTTTTGGTCGTGTAATGATGGGAAAGAGCAGAGATAATCTTAATTATCAAAAAAATGTAAAAGATGGTTTTGCCATTTTGATTCCCGCCGGAACGTGGCACAATATTTTGAATGTAGGTAAAAATCCTCTTAAACTTTATTCTATCTATGCTCCTCCTCATCATCCAAGGGGAACGATTCATAAGACAAAGGCAGATTCTGAAGCGGCGGAGAAAAATCATGGATAAAAGTTTTTATTCTGTTTGAAAAAGCTTTTAAAACTACCAATAAAAAGAATCTATGAAAAAGATAGCGAATCTCATTAATTAAAAAATCAGGTGAACATGTTTTATGAAAGTCATGAAGTTACAACAAGTTCACCTGTTATTGTATTCCAAATTTTCACCGTTTAAAGAGACAACAATACTTCCTTGTTCTTCTGTTGTTAAAATTTTAGAACCAGCATCCTTATAACGTTTCATGACCCAAGGTAATTCATGCAGATTGAGCAAGTTAAACGTCATTATGTTTTGCTTTCCGGTTGAATTTAAAACCACTTTTGGTTAAACGAAATTTATAAATTCTTTCGATGAGGATGAACTATTTCCGTGATGCCCAATTTTCATTGCATCAACGTGAGTTATGTCTATCCTGTTTTTACGGCAGTAATCCATTATTTCTCTTTTACTTTCAACTCCGGCATCAGCCATTAATAAAATTTTCTTGCCTTCGTATGTTAAAAGAAGAACTACTGAGTTATCGTTTATATCGTCATGTTTTCTCGTGAGACCTATTACCTGAATTTTAAACCCATCTTTATCAATAATTTTGTATCCCGCTAATTCACAACCTTTTTATCGTTTCTTAATTTAATTATAACAAAAATAAAAGATTTAATCAAGATAATTACTGATTTAAAGATGAATTGGTTTGTGATAAAATATATTTTAAGATTGTTAAATAAGAAAGCTTATGATTTGATTTAAAGTTGAACAATAAAAACCGATTGACACTTTAATAGAGTTCGGTTTCGGAAAATCAACTCATATTTAAGCTTAAGTAAGGAGTTTTATATGAATGCAACCGAAAAACAAGAGATAGAAAAGGAAATAGAGAAAGAGATTGAAAAAAAGCTGGAACAAAAGTTCAACTGTAACAATTATAACTATAATAAAAATTGTAACCGTAAACGTTTCCCTTCAAATGATGCCATATATGGATTGGGTTTTCTTGGGGCTGCTATTTTTTATATTAGCAATTCCGCAACATTCTGGATGGGGATGTTAGGTTTTTTAAAAGCTATTGTATGGCCGGCTTTTATGGTGTATGAAGCCTTTAAATTTTTAATTAAATAAATATCTGTCAGTAATTGATAGAAATTGAAAATCTACGGAGGCAGTAAAAAGTGAATTTGTTGAAGGTGTTAAGTGATTTTAATACTTATTGAAAACAGACTTGCTTGTTTCTGAAAAGAAAAGCTCATATGAATAAAGCGAACGCCTGAAAATTTGATTCAGGCGTTTGAGGTGTTTGTTTTGTTTTTTACATATCATTTTTTAAATCGTTACAGCTCTGACAGTTACTTTGACCAGCTTCTTTTAATTCTAATTCGGCTTTTTCGGGTCTGAAGTCATGGTCAATATTTTTATCCGGAAATTCTTTCTTTATTTCTTGATTAGGTGATTTATTATCATTGATATTCATGTTTCATGCGCTCCTTTATTTATTTTTAAGTGGCGGATTGGGTTTCTCTACTTTTTTCTTACCTGATTTGGCGTCTCCTTGTATCAGTGGAACAAAAGCTTCTTCTTTGTGCTTTTCTTTATTTTTAGTAACTGATGGGTGTTCTCCGTCTCTACTCATTCCTCGTTTTGCCATAACTAAACCTCCTTGGATTTATTGCTGAGTGTTAGATCTCATAGTTTTCTTTTTTGCGCCAATAGAATTAGTTGAGTTTTCAAGCTTTTGCTGTTTGCTAGAGGTATCCTCAAAAGACCTGTTTGTTTTAATTTGCGGCATTTTTGATCACCGCAGTAATAGTGTTTCCAGCCAACAAAGAGTTATTCTTATCCCCGGCGGTTACCTTCCGTTGAGGTAGTTTTCGAGTGATAGCTCTTACATAAACTTATAAAATTTCTGGTAGTGCACAACTAAGATGTATGAAACATATGACGAAATCAAAAAAGTTAAAGAGAAACTGTAATCATCTCTTGGCTTTTTAAAACAGAGTAAGTCTTTCTGGTAAAATGAGCGAGGTAATGACGTAAAAATCTGTTCGTGTGTTCAACGGTGTGAGTATGAGCTTTTCCAACAACGTGTTTTTCAGAATCTATGATATTGTATGATTTCCAAAACTTCAACATACATATAAAGTTAATTACCATATTTTCTTGTATGGTCATATATATTCTGATGTTTTTTGAAAAAATTTTCCAAGTTTGCGATTTGGCTTCTAGATATAAATCTTGGTTTGCAAATCGCGAGGTTTGGAATGTTATCAGATCTAAATTCCATACAGCTTTTGTGTTGATTGTTTTTAAATTTTGAAAACATTTCCTTCTTTTAAAATCATAGTTTTACGTGCCACTTGCTTTGCAAATTCAAGATCATGAGTGACGATTAAAACTGTATAGTTTTGCTCTGATAAATTTTTTATAATTTCCGTCAATTCTCTGACAAGTTCGGGGTCGAGTGACGAGGTTGGTTCATCGAATAGAATGATATTCGGGTTTAAAATTAACGCTCTTGCAATAGCAACACGTTGCTTTTGCCCGCCTGATAAATCTATAGGATAATTGCTTTCGATATTTTCAATTTGAAATTGTAACAGCAGTTTTTTGGTAATCTCGGTAATGGATTGTTGACTTGAAATTTTTGCATTTAATGCAGGAATTTCTATATTTTCTTTTACTGTTAGATGTGGGAACAAATTCAGGTTTTGAAAAATAAATCCCAACCTTTTAAGAATCTTATGTGAATTTCTACTATAATTGCCGTCTTTAACCAGATACTCGTTGTCGATTTTTATGCTCCCCGAATCGATTGACGAAAGTCCCGCTAAGCATTTCAAAAAAGTGGTTTTGCCTTCGCCGGATTTGCCTGTAATAGCAATAATTTCACCGCTGCTAGCAGAAAAATTGACATTTTTCAGAATGTGTTTATTTCCAAAATTTTTGCATAAGCTAATTGTTTCAATGGTTTTCACCGTACTTTACCTCCAAATGAAAATTTTCTTTCTAATTTTTTGAATATTTGAACAAGCACCATGCAAATCATTAAATATATAGCTCCTGTAATAACGTAACTTATTACATTTGCTGTCGAATTTACCAGATTTTTAGTGTTTGAAAGAAGTTCCGGTACACCGATTGCAAAAATAAGTGCAGTGTCTTTGACAAGAGTTACACACTCATTGCAAATTGTAGAAAGCGTAATTCTCAAAACTTGAGGTAATAAAATTTTAAAGAGTGTCTGTGTTTTTGAAAATCCCAGAACTTGTGCCGCGTCCTTTTGGCCCTTGTCTATTCCTAAAAAACCACTTCTGAAAATCTCCCCAAAATATGCTGCGTAATTCAAAACAAAGGTTATCGCTCCAGCTAAAAATCGGTCTTTAATGGTTAAATATTCTCCGATTATAGGAACATAGGGTAAGCCGTAAAACACAAAAAACAATTGTAATAGTAGCGGTGTCCCACGCATCACGTTAGTGTAAATTTTTATCAAAGATTTTAAAATTTTGTTCCTTGAGTTTTGCATTACACATAGAATCAAGCCTAAAGGAATTGAAAAAATTACAGTCATCAGAAAAATTTTCAAAGTAACCCAAAGACCTTGTACAATAGGGTCAAAACTCAAATTTTCGCTTCGAGGCTGAGCCTCGCTTGAAACCGTTTGCAAATCTTCCTGGAAAAGCAGATTTGATCCAAACCATTTTCGGGAAATTTCTGCACCTTTTCCGGATTTGTCTAAAGCAGAAAGTCGATTTTCTATTTCATTTTTCAGCTCGAAATTATCTTTTTTGACAGCTATGGCATAGTTTTCTATTGAAATTTCTTGGTTTAATATTTTGAAATTTTCAGCAAAACCTTTTTTGTTCAGATAATATTTTGCGATTACTTCGTCAACAACAGTCGCATCGGATTTTAAAGTTTCAACTTCGTTTAAGCAGTTTATCATGTTTTCAAGTTCGATAATTTCTTTAACTTGCTCACTGATTTTGTGTTTTTTAAACGCTTCTGCACCTGTTGCTCCTTTTTGCACGCAGACTACCTTATCTTTCAGATCTTCGATGTTTTCGATTTTGGAATTTTTATTAACAATCACAATTTGTCGGTTTTTCATGTAAGTTTTCGTTAAGAGCATGTTTTGTTCACGTTCGGGGGTTTGAGAAAGGCCATTCCATATAACATCAATTTTACCTGAATTAAGTTCCAGCTCTTTGGAATCCCAGTCGATTGGCTGGAAAATAATTTTTTTGTCGCAAAAAGCTTCTTTTGCTAAATCGATGTCAAATCCGACGATTTCATTGTTTTCGTTTATAAATCCCATGGTGGGGACATTCACGTCAAGCCCCACAACAATTTCATTTGTCAAAGCTGATGTTTTGAAACTAAATATACACATATTCAGCACCAATAAAGAACATATGATAAAAATTTTCCTGATTTTCATTACCGTAATCCTCCACTTTAATTCTAAAAATAAAAAATACAACATTGGAAAATCAATGTTGTAAAAAGTGAAGAACACAAAAAATTCACTGTCAACACAGATTCCCCACATTTTAGGGTTTAATCTGTGTTGGCTTTAAAATTTATTCAGCCATCAACAGGTTAACCCCCATTCATGATGGCGATGATGTGAATTGTTTATTGAGATTATGCCTGTGCTTTTCATGTTGAGGTCACCTCCTGATATTTTCATTATTATAACATATGCATTATATTTATTCAAGTTTACTTGATATTAGATTATTGAATAGAGATAACTGCATATGTATAATATCATTGTTAGAAAAATTAATTAATGGTTTTTTTGAAATCTTAAAAAATTGAGGAGAATTAATAATTCATGAGTTTTAAAAATAAATCAACAAAGATAACAGCTGTTTTATTAGCCTGTGCTGCTTTCACGGGGATGTTTTCGCATGTTCAGATATCTGCTAAACCTTATTCCTACGCTTTGAAGAAAAATGAAAGTTTTCTTGAAAATCATTCGGGAATTAAAAAAGTTTTAAAATTTTTATGTATAAGTGCAGGGGTAGCCGCCGGGGGTGCCGGGATTTATTGTGGGGTAAAGCAGGTTTTGGATGTTTTAAATCCTGAACGTGCTGAGATTCGAAAAAATGCCGATCTTGCCAAAGCTCGTTTGCCGAAACTTCGAAAAGAGCTTATGCAAAAAGACACGCTTCCTGCACGCAAAATGGAATTGCGCCAAGATATAAGCGATTGTAACGACGCCATAGCTTTAAAAGAAAGTCAGGGCAACAGCCTTAGAGATATTGCCGGGGTGAGTGGAGTGATTGCACTTGCCAAGTTCGGGTTTGATTCCATAGATACTATTGGAAGTCTATCAAAAAAGGTTTTGAGTATCAGCTGTTTGAAAATTGCAAGTGATCAGATAAAATTGACGTTTAGCGGAATTAAAAGTTGGTTGGATGCACCCGCTAAAGAATTTAGCAAAGAAGAAGCTTTTGCTAATTTTGATAAAGCGTTCGAGGATTTGGAAGGTCAAGAAGAAGTTGAAAACGTCGTTAAAAGTTATCTGTACGATATTGTGATTGGCAGAAATCAAGCAAAATGGAAGAACGAAAAATATTCTCATGGTGATGTTCTGTATTTTCACGGGCCTTCCGGTGTGGGTAAGTCTTTTGTTTCACAAAGAATACCATATATACTCTATTCTAATCCAAAAGTATTTGTAGTCAGCGCGTCTGACGTTGATAAAGAGAAAAAAGAAAGCATCGTTTCGCAGCTTTTCAATTCCAGCAAGAGCAAAAGCATAAACCCGTATTTCCCTGTGTCGGAAAAGACAAAAGGTTTGGTGGATTACTTAAAAGATAATCCTAACGGTATAGTGAGAATTGAAGAATATGATAAAATTTGCACGCCTGCTTTAGATGAAGTATTTAGAACGATAACTGAATGTGGAACAATAAACGTTGACGGGGAAAAAATTGATTGCTCAGGAACAATATTCATTTTAACTTCTAACGAGGACAACGTTTCCATGGAAGGATTTGAAAAGTCGGATTCTCGAAAACTTGATAAAGAAAGTATAAGAGAAGGGTACACACGAGTTTGGCATGATAAATCTTTCTTGAATCGTGTCAAAAAAGTTGAATTTAAAAATTTAACAGCAAAAGCATATATTCCAATCATAAAAAAACATTTTGATGAACTTGCAAAATATTGGAGCGATTCCGAAAATGCGGGAATAACACTTGTTCTGAAAAACGAAACTATCGAAGCCTTAGCTAATCGCATTGAAAATCTGAAGCAGGGTGCGAGACCGATCGATATAATGATTTTGCCTGCCTTGCAAATGCAAATCGGAAATAAAATAAAATTAGCTCCGCATCTTGATTTTTACAGGAACAAAACGCTTTATATATCGTATGATTTAAAAAATCAAGTATTCGAAGTTAATGATTGTGAGAACTAGTTTAAATATAGCGACAACGATTAAAAAAAGAAGTGAAATTGATGATAATGTGGAATTCATGGCACAGATGCCATAAATTAAGCCCCGGAAGCATTGTTATGTTTACAGACAGGATGCAAAATATGAAAAATACAGCAATGTTGTAACCAGAACATGTAGTTTTAATTTGCCCGCCAGAAAAAACAGAAAAGGTGAGTATAAAATTCCTTCCGGTGAAACAGTTTATACTTGCTTAACATCTGATTTTTTTGTGGAAGATGCGAATGATTGGCGCAGGGAAGCCTGGGAAATCGTCAAAAAACGCCCGGATTTAAAATTTAGAATATTTAAGAAAATAATAGAGCGGTTTCGTGTGAGTTTGCCTGACGACTGGAGCAACGGATACTAAAACGTCGAGATAATATGCACTGCGGAAAATCAAGATCGTGCAGATTACAGGCTGCCTGTTTTTGCAAAACTTCATATAAAGCATAAATTGATTTGTTGTGAGCCTATTTTGGAAAAAATCGATTTAAGTTCTTACCTCAATGATTCGATAGAAATGGTAATTGTCGGGGGGAATCAGGGGATAAAGCAAGAATATGCGATTACGATTGGGTATTGGAAATAAGAGACCAGTGTATAAAAAGCGGTGTAAGCTTTTGGTTTAAACAAACCGGAGCACATTTTAAAAATAGTAATAAAATTTATAAAATACCTAGAAAATGTCAGCATTCTCAAGCAAAAAAGCTGATATAGGTGTTTGATTGCGCACCCCAAGAAGAAACACACGCGTTATGGATGTTAAAAACTATATATTTGATTTAAATTTATCAATAGAGCATAGTTAATTGCCAATTCATTTTAATTTAATTTTTTAAAGTTGATTTCTAAATTCTCGAAGTTAAAATTTGAATAAATTTATAATGATATTTTGTTAAAGATTTTAAAATTAAATTTGAATAAATAACGTGTTTTTTGCATAACGGTTTGCCCTTTAAATAAAAAAAGTAAAATAAAGTAATATTAATAGGATATTTTATCCAATTATTTAACATAATGTTTAAAAAATTAAACCAATATTGATATTTTTATATTTAACATTAAAGTAATCAATTGACAACATTCTCGAGAATAATTATAATTAATATAGATGGGAGGAAGATATGGTATGCTTAAGCGATATATTTGTTGTTAATTTCAACAATTTAATTTAAAATATTGCCCTTAATTTATTTCAAAAACCAAAAAATTTGAATGTAAATTTGAGTATTCACCATATTGAATTATAAAATGAAAAAAAAATTCTGTAAATTTATGTCGATAGCGTTGGTTTTGGTTGGAGGATTTCAATTTTTTGTATCTCCATGTGCACAAGCTGTTAAAATTGAGGAAGTTCTAAGAGATTGTTCTGCTACCGAAAGTTGTTTCCAAACTTTGAAAGCTTTAAATGAATCTCCCGGTCTTAATTCTTCTGAACCTTTACAAGTGAGCAGGGATGAACTTTGGAGCATAGACCGAGTAACAAGTGCTCTGAATTTGATTTTTGAGAAGATTTTGTACAGCCAAACAAAAACAAGCGCATGTGATATATTTTCTTACCATGAAGGTCTTAAACCTACAATAAGCATGGAAGACTATATATACAGAGCCTTAAATTATGGGTTTCCAAAAGTTACAAAAAATGAAACTCGCCGCAAGCCAATATCTCAGGCGGTTATAATTTCAACATTAATGTATCTGGATACTTTGCAAAACGAACTCAAAGACTGCAAATCCAGAGGCTGTAAACTCCCAGACTGCACAAGTTGTAATCATATAGTTATTGAACACAAAAATGTACATAGATTATTTATTACCGCTTTTTATTTATCTTATTTATTCTGTGAAGATGAATATTACAGCTGTAATTATATGAGTAAAATTTTTGGGCTGAAAACAAAAGAAGTTAATTTTTTTAAGATTTCTTTTTTGAGAGTGATAAATTTCAAACTTCATCATAATATAGATGAATTCGAACAATATCAGTGGTTATTCGAAAGTTTAATGACAAAAGTTCACAATCTGACTTAATTATTTTTTATAAAAATATCTTACGGATTTATTGAAATTGTGCTGTTTAAAAACTATAATAAAGTAAGCGATCAAAATTGAATTAAAAATCCGTGAAAGGATACAATTTACATGTCAAAAGATTATAACAGCACATTAAATCTCCCAAAGACCGAATTCCCGATGCGTGCCGGTTTGCCTGAAAAAGAACCTGAAACACTAAGATATTGGGAAAATATAAATCTATATGATAAATTATTAGAAAAAAACAAAAGCAAAAAGACGTACGTTTTGCATGACGGCCCTCCATATGCTAACGGTGACATACATCTTGGCCATGCCCTTAACAAAATTCTTAAGGATATGGTTGTAAAATACAAAAATATGAACGGATACAAATCTCCGTTCGTCCCGGGCTGGGATACGCATGGTCTACCCACCGAAATTAAAGCTCGAAGCAAATTCGGAGCCGAAAAACCAAAGCAAATGTCTGATATTGAAATCAGAAATTTGTGTAAAGAATTTGCTCTCGGATATGTTGAAAGGCAAAAAGAACAATTTAAACGTTTAGGAGTTATCGGAGACTGGAACAATCCTTATATAACTCTTCTTCCTGAATATGAAGCCGAACAGATAAGAGTTTTTGCTGAAATGACTTCCAAAGAAGGAACTATTTACCGCGGACTCAGACCTGTGCATTGGTGTCCTTCGTGTGAAACAGCGCTTGCCGAAGCCGAAATTGAATATCAAAATGATAAATGCCAGTCCATATATGTAAAATTTAAAATTTCCGACGATAAAGGCAAATTTGCAAAAATGGGAGCAAACCTTGACCATACTTACTTTATAATATGGACCACTACAGCTTGGACGCTTCCGGGGAATGTTGCTGTATGCGTCGGCAAAGATTTTGAATACGCTTTGATAAAAAGCGGGAATGATTTTTATATAGTAGCTGATGCATTGGTCGATAAAGTCATGGCACATGGTAAAGTTGAAAACTACGAAATTATAGGTAAAATTCCGGGTGCGGATCTTGAATTCATGGAAGCACATCATCCGTTTTTGGATAGGAAATCGCTTGTAATAGTCGGAGATCATGTAACCGTTGAAAGCGGAACGGGATGTGTTCACACCGCGCCGGGTCACGGTATGGAAGATTTCGAGGTGTGCAAAAACTATGAAAATCTGCCGGTTATCGTTCCCGTGAACAGCAAAGGAGTTTTAACTTCAGAAGCCGGCGAATTTGGCGGCCTTGATATTAACGAAGCCGGTAAAAAAATATTTGAATATCTTAAAGAAAACAATTTGCTGTTTGCAAGTAAAACAATCGATCACCAATACCCGCATTGCTGGCGTTGTAAATCCGAAATACTTTTCAGAGCAACAAAGCAGTGGTTTTGCTCGGTTGAAAACTTCAAAAAAGAAGCTTTAAAAGCAATCGAAACAGTTAAATGGAATCCTGCGTGGGGTAAAGAACGTATGATTTCAATGATAAGCGAACGCAAAGATTGGTGCATCTCAAGGCAAAGAATTTGGGGAGTGCCTATACCTATATTTTTTTGCAAAAAATGTGGGAAAGAGTTAATTGATAAAAAAATCATGATTCATATAGCTGATATTTTCGAAAAAGAAGGATCCGATTCTTGGTATACGCATGACGCGGAATATTTTTTGCCCGAAAATGCAGTGTGCTCAGAATGTGTGGGTCATGATTTTGAAAAAGAAAAAGACATAATGGATGTATGGTTTGACTCGGGTACTTCATATGCCGCGGTTTGCGGCAAACGCCCCGAACTTGCTTTCCCTGCGGATCTTTACCTTGAAGGTGCGGATCAATACAGAGGGTGGTTCCAGTCTTCACTTCTTACGTCTGTTGCAGCCAAAGGTTGTGCACCTTATAAAAATATAGTGACTCATGGCTGGGTAGTGGACGAAGAAGGCAAAAAACAATCTAAATCGCAGGGCAACGGGGTAGAACCAAGCGAAGTGGTGGATAAATACGGAGCTGATGTGTTAAGGCTTTGGGTATCGTCTGCAGATTATCATGCCGATGTTAAAATGTCACATGAAATTTTAAAACAGCTTAGCGAATCATACAGAAAAATCAGGAATACCGCTCGCTTTATTATGGGTAACCTTTACGATTTTGACCCTGACAAAGACATGGTTACTCCGGATGAATTCCTCAACCTTGATAAATGGGCGCTGGCTAAGCTTGATGAAGTTGCGGAGAAAATAATCAAAGGATACGAAACATTTGAGTTTTACAGCGTGTACCATGCCGTTCAAAAGTTTTGCATAGTCGATATGTCGAATTTCTATCTTGATGTTTTGAAAGACAGATTGTATGTTGAAAAAGCCCAAAGTATTGAACGCCGCGCAGCTCAGAGCGCAATTTATTTAATTTTAAATACGCTTGTTAAAATGATTGCCCCGATATTATCATATACAGCGGAAGAAATATGGAAATACATGCCTCACTTCAAAACGGAAAGCATTGAAAGTGTATTTTTAAATGATATGAATCATAAAATACCTCTCGATATGAGCGGTGAATTTATTAAAAGCTGGGATAGAATTCACAAGATCAGAGATGAAATAAAAAAAGTTCTTGAGATCCAAAGAAAAAATAAAATCATAGGATCCTCGCTTGAGGCCGAATTAGTCGCTTATTCTTCAGGCGAACTTTATGAATTCATAGATGCTCATAAAGAGGAATTGCAGTCTGTTTTAATCATTTCCGGTATTAAATTAGAAAAAGAAGGTAAAGGCGATTACGAAATAGAAGGCATCGATGGTCTTTCTATAAGTATAAATCACTCCAAACACAGTAAATGCGAGAGATGTTGGAGCTACAGCGAATCAGTTGGCAAAGACTCGGAAAATCCCTCCATATGTGAAAGATGCGTTCGAGTTTTGAAATAAAAAATTAAATAAATAAAATAAAAACAAAGAGCGAAAATATAATTATTTTTACTCTTTGTTTTATAGAGCGGAGTGATTTTCACGGTATTGTTTTTTGTGTTTGCTTTTATTATTCCTGTTATAGATCAGATTTTAAAATTCTGGGTTAGGAATAATGTTAAGGAGCTTAATGTTTTTGATGCCGGCATTCCATTTTTAAAACTCACTTACATTAAAAATTTTGGTGCGGCATTAGGTACATTCAGTGGCGGGAAATATATTTTTATCTGCGTGACAATTGTTGTTATACTTGTAATTTTATATTCTTTATTTATTAAAAAAATTCAAAATCGGAATTTTGTTTTGTCATCTTCTTTCATAATAGGCGGCGGGGCAGGGAATTTGATTGACCGCATATTTTTTGGTTATGTTACCGATTATTTGAAAGTTTCGTTTTTCCCGCCCGTGTGTAATCTTTCGGATTACTTCATTTGCATAGGTATAATACTAATGATGTTTTATGTTTTGAAAAATGATAAAAATTCTTAGAAACTTATTTGCTTATTTTCATTAGTTCTCTTTGAAGGTTATTCATTTCTTCTTTTGCAGAAGGACTATTTAAAAAACCCCATGAATAAATAATCAGACCATCGTAGTTGAGTTTTTCTATCATTTTAAGTTCGGTTGCAAGTATGCTGCTATGGTTTTTCCAGGTGCCATTATCAAGGTCTGTTCCTGCTTTGTAAAGCGCCAATCCGCCATAGATTTTCACTTTGCTGTTTTTGAGCATATTTTTCCAGTTGGTGGCAGTTTTTTCAAATGGCATCCCCGAGTAATCGGTACTCCAATAAATCTGAGGGCAAATGTAATCTATATAACCGCAATGAGATGCCCACAAAGTTACATCTGCTCCTGCTTCGTTACATTTTTGTATGTTTCCTGCAGGAGATATGCCAAATAAAACATTTGAATTTATTGATTTTATAGCATCATACGTTTCTTTTATAAGAATATTTATATTCTTTTTTCTCCAACTTTGAAGATCTAATTTTTCGGTGCTGTTTTTTAAGTGCTCATCATAAGCAAAATCTTTGGATGTGAGATTTTTTTCTTCGGGATAAAAATAATCATCAAAATGAATGGCGTCAATATCATAATTTTGAACAATTTCTCTTACTCCGTCCACTACTAATTTTCTGGTTTCGACATGAGCCGGGTTGTAGCATACCCCGTCAGTATGATTTAAAAAATATTTTTCCGAACCCAACTTGAAATACGGGTTGTCTTCACTTAGCTTTTTGGGATAAGTTTTGCTTTGAATTCGTAAAGGATTAATCCATGCATGAAATTTTAGTCCGTTTTCATGAGACGCTTTAATCATATAAGAAAGCGGATCAAACCCGGGGTTTGATCCTTGGTTTCCCGTAATAAGGTGTGACCACGGGAAAATTTTCGAAGGGTACATTGCGTCATTATGCGATCTTACATGCACGATTAACGTGTTTATGCCACGCTTTTTTGATTCACTTATAATGTTTTGAAATTTTTCTTTAAAACTCTCCTGTATATTTGCAGGAGAGTTTATTTCCAGATCCATATAAGGCACCCAGACTCCCACGATTTTGGCATCGTGCGATGCCGTGGGTTCTTGATTTTGATTATGCGATTTTGAAAAAGCAGGAGCGTCGGATTTTTTTAAATAATTAAGATTTTTGCATAAAAATAAGACAACGACCATAAAAAAACATGAAAATATAAAAGTAACCGATTTTGCATGTTTTGTTTTTACCATTAATACATCACCTTATTATTTTAAAAGATTAATAGTATCATGTATATTTTGCGACTTGAATATACATGTCCCCGAAACACATATATCTACGGGATATTTCCTAACCGTTTCTATAGTTTCTAAGTTTACGCCACCGTCAACTTCGATGATTATATTTTTATTCTCGGAAACGGATTTTATTGCAGTGGCCTTTTGCATCTGGTCGCTCATGAATTTTTGCCCGCCGAAACCGGGTTCGACAGTCATTATAAGAATCAAATCCACATGTTTTAAATAAGGCATCAAAGTTTCAATTTTCGTTCCCGGTTTCAAAGAAAGCCCCGCTTTTTTGCCGTAACTTTTAATTTTATTCAAAGTGTCTATAATATTTGAATTTGATTCAACATGAAAGGTGATGATATCCGCGCCGGCATTAATAAAATCATCTATGTAATTAAGTGGTTCTTTGACCATTAAATGAACATCAAAGGGCAAAGTGGTTTTCGAGCGCAACGATTTGACTACATCTGCTCCGAAAGAAATATTAGGAACAAAATTTCCGTCCATAATGTCCATATGTACCATGTCCGCACTGCTTATTTTTTGAATTTCTTCTCCCATTTTCGAAAAATCACATGCAAGCATTGAAGGCGATACTTTCATACAATCTCAGCAATATTAAATTGCTTTCACACATCCTTTGTTTTAAATTATATTGCTATTATTAAATAAAATGGTTTTATTATCAAGAATTTTCAAAAAGATACTGTTATCATAACTAAACCATAAAATAAAAACTGTCGAATTAATTTAACACAGTAATAAATAATTTCATAGTATAGCAATGGGAGTTGATAAAAATGAAGACAAATAATGATAGCTGTGTATGTGGTGGATGCGCATTAATAGGCACTGTTGCAGGTATACTCTTTGGCGCTCTTGTAGGTGTGTTGTTTATATTTGGGATTATCACCTTAATAAGCACCAGTATATTAATTGCTTTGGCAATAGCAGGTGTTGTGCTTTTTTTTGTTATGGCAGCAGCGCTTCTAAGTTCATGTGACAGTTCATGTTGCAGATTATCTTGTTGTTTATGCGAAAATGCAAACTGTCTGCTAGTCGGCGCTATTGGTACTATAATCATGGCTTTGGGTGTGTTGGGGATTACGCTTGTACCAGCAACAATAACTGTTACAATTTTTGTTGCACTACTAGCATTTTTCTTTGCATTCATGCTCGCCAGCGTAGTATCGTTTATTAGTTGCTTAGTTAATTGCCATACATCATAAAATACCCCGTTTTAAAAAATATATTGCCGAACGTAACAAAAATGTTCGGCAATACTTTTTGTGATTAATTTGAAAAAATATAAACGGAACGTTGTTAAAACGGTCTGTTTTGTTTTTCTTAAAATTTATTTAAAATTTAGTGTTGATTTTTCGTCTGTTAGTAAATATAATAAATTAATAAATGTGATTTAAAATCACATTTATTAATTTATTTAAGTGGGACGGTTTATCGTGAAATCAATGATCAGAAATTCAAAAATAAGAACCATGATAATAGAAGATAATATAGACGAGCGAAGAAATCTTATAAATTTTCTGGGTATGAACTGCGATATTGAGATATGCAGCTTTTTAAGCAGTGGGTTTGATATTGTTTCGGAAATAAAATTTTATAAACCTGATGTCGTACTAACGGATTTTTTGGCAAGTGATGCAGACGGAACGAATGTACTCGATAAAATAAATTCTGTTTTCAAAAGTGATAAGCCTCGTGTAATTGTTATGTCATCTTTGGAAAGTATGAATGTTTTAGAAAAATCCTTTAGTTACGGAGTGGATTATTATATCCGCAAACCAATAATTTTCTCGCTTTTAAAAGATGCAATTTTATCTGTATGCAGAGGGAAGACATCACTTATCGTTTCAGAATCGGTTAAAATTATTAAAATAAAAAACCTTGTAAGATCAGTAGGTGTGCCTCTGAATGTGCTTGGATATACTTATATAATTGAAGCCCTCATATACATGCTAAATTCAGATAAAACCGTGTTTTTAAGCGAAGTGTACAGATACGTTTGCAAAAACAACGAAACATCGACAGATTGTGTTGAGGTTGCTATAAGGAATGCAATAAAAAAATCTGTTAAAATTTGTAATGAAAAATTCAAAAAAATTTTTGGCGTATGTGATTTAAATATCAGTAACTCACTTTTTCTTACAACTTTAAAAGAAGTTTTTTTTGAAATGTATGAAATGTAAAGGTAATAAATTAAAATCTTTGAATTCGAAAATTTTGATTCGGATTCAAAGATTTTATTATTTAATTTAATTGTTAATTCAATAAACTTAAATTAATATTATTGAGTTTCTTTTTCAAGAACCAAGAGAGGATCAATAAATTTATCGTCTTTATATATCATAAGATGAAGGTGCGGTTCTTCGGTTATTTCACAAGGAACTTTGGTAACAGAACCAATTTCTTGCCCGGATTTTACTCGTTGCCCTTTTTGAACAAGAATAGTTTCACCAAGCCCTGAGTAATACGCAGTAAATTTAGCGTCATGTTCTATTACAATTGTTGTTCCGTAAGAGGGATCATTATATATATCTTTTACTGTTCCGCCGGTAATCGATTTTATAACACTTCCTTCGTCTGCTTTGAAATCGGAACCATCATGCGCGCGCCAATCTCCCATGGTTTTGGAATACACAGGTTTGCCATCGCTGAATTCTTTTATAACGGTATTTCCGGCTGGATAAATTATAAGCAAATCGGATTTTTCGGCAGATACTGCCTGAAGATTTTCCGGGGACTCTTGAGTGGAATCTGAATTTACGGTTGCCTTTTTTTCGGGGGCATAAGGAATAAGCTTACGATCACGATGATTTGATTTTCCTTCTTTGCGTTCTTCGAGTATTGAATTCTTGTTAACATCCTTAGAGTTTCCTTTGTTTGCCGCCTTAGGGGTATGCTGGGGTTGGCAATCGCTTTTTGGCGGAGCTATAAAATCCTTCACACTTTCATAAGTTGACCACGCAGCCGCAGTTACTGCAGCAAGGCAAATAAAGAGTGCAATGTAAAAAGTTTTTCCTTTGTGAGATTTTCTTTCCGGTTCGTTTAGGCCGTCTTCTAAATTTAAATTATTTTCGTTCGGCATATTCATCATGCAAAATGCACCTCCGCTTTTTATTATTGACTGCGAAAGCTGCAGATATACAAATTTTTCTATATAAAATCAAAGAAGAATAGCATATGTGTTTGCAAAATGTTATAATGTGCTTGATTTAAAAGTAAAGTGAGGTTGCTTCCTTGGAATTAAAAGAAGAGTTTATAAATATATATGAGAACAATATAAAGCGCGATGGTTCAAAAGAACTGTTGAAATGGCTCGAATCAACGGATTTTTTCACGGCTCCCGCAAGCACGAAATATCACTGCGCATGCAAAGAAGGGTTACTTTGTCACAGCTTGAGCGTTTATAAGGTGTTAATGGAAAGGTATTATGACCCTGAAATGGACAATAAAGAAAGCATCGCTATTTGCGCCCTTCTTCATGACCTTTGTAAAGCTCATTTTTATAAGGTGTCTACCAGAAACGTTAAAAGCGAAGTAACAGGAGTCTGGGAGCAAGTTCCTTATTACATAATTGAAGATGCTTTTCCTTACGGTCATGGCGAAAAATCGGTTTTCTTGATTGAAAGGTTTATGCGTCTTAAAACAAGCGAAGCGATCGCGATAAGATGGCATATGGGCGGTTTTGACGATACAGCAAAATCCGGAGGCTACTCCATGAGCGTTGCTTTTGATAAGTTCCCCTTGGCAGTTCAGCTTCACGTGGCGGATTTGGAATCTACATATTTAAGAGAAAAAGGCACATCAAGCGTAAGACGATAAATACTTAAAGTTATTTATAATGAAATTTTTAAAGGAATGATAAGAATGAAAATTTTAGTTTTGAATTCCGGGAGCTCATCGCTTAAATATCAGTTAATTGACATGAAAAACGATAAACTTCTTGCAAAGGGTATTTGCGAAGAAATAGGCTCTGAGAAAAGTTCGGTAGAACAAACAACATGGGATAATAAGCAAATAAATAAAACCATTAAAAATTTAAGCGATCATAAAAAAGCGTTCACATGCATTCAAAATATGCTTCTTGATGAAAACTTCGGAGTTATTAAAAATATAAGCGAAATCGAAGCCGTAGGGCACAGGGTGGTGCATGGCGGAGAACATTTTAAAGGTCCGGCTTTGGTAAATGATGAGGTTCTTGAAAAAATAAAAAGCCTTATTACTCTTGCGCCTCTTCATAATCCTGCAAATTTATCGGGTATTCTGGCGTGCCGTGAGATTCTTGGCGAAAATGTTCCTCAAGTTGCTGTTTTCGATACTTCTTTTTATTCCGAAATACCCGAAAAAGCCTACATGTTTGCCGTGCCTTACGAATATTATGAAAATTATCGTATCCGTAAATATGGATTTCACGGAACATCTCATAAATATGTAAGCCGACGCTGCTGCAAAGTAGTAAATAAGGATTTTTCAAAAACTAAAATAATAAGCTGCCATTTGGGCAACGGCTCTTCCATAACGGCAATAGAGAATGGGAAAGCTGTGGAAACAAGCATGGGTCTTACTCCTTTGGGAGGAATCATGATGGGCACGCGTTCAGGGTCGTTAGACCCTTCGGTTATACTATATATCGGCGAAAAAGAATCCCTAAGCGTTAAAGAAATGAACGAAATTCTCAACAAAAAATCCGGTCTTTTAGGGGTGTCGGGAATTTCCAACGACGATAGGTCAGTGCTCAAAGCAAAAAATGATGGTAATAAAAGAGCTGCTTTAGCTCACGAAATGTTGGTTTATCAGATAACACAGTTTATAGGAGCTTACACTGCCGTTATGCAGGGATGTGACGTGCTGATATTTACCGGAGGAATAGGAGAAAATCAGTGGATGCATAGAGAACGCATTTGCAGTAATCTTGCCTTTATGGGCGTGAAAATCGATAAAGATATTAATAAAAACACTATCTTACGCAAAGAAGCGAAAATATCAACTTCGGATTCTAAAATTGATGTTTTTGTAATTCCTACAAATGAAGAACTGGCAATTGCGTACGACACTTTAAATGTTATAAAACATTAAACCTTTAATTTTTAAATGGAGGGTTAAACCTTGAGTTTGAAAAACATAGCTATTCTCACAAGTGGAGGAGACGCTCCGGGAATGAATGCTGCGGTACGTTCAATCACAAGACATGCCATAGGGGAAAAAATAAGAGTTGTTGGTATAAGAAGAGGGTATACAGGTCTTAGAACAGGTGATATGTTTGAAATGAATTTAAGAACTGTATCGGACATATTGCACAGAGGAGGCACTATTCTATACAGTTCTCGTGATGAGAAATTTAAGAATCCCGAAGGTGTAAAAAGCGCGGTGGATTTTTGCCACAAAGCGAAAGTGGATGCTGTTATCGCCATAGGAGGAAACGGAACATTAAACGGTATGAAAGATCTTACCGACAGCGGAATTAATTGTGTGTTTATACCTGCAACAATTGATAACGATGTGGCTTGCAGCAATTATTCAATAGGTTTCGATACTGCCATGAACACAGCAATGGAAATGGTGGATAAAATCAGAGACACTGCTCAATCGCACGAAAAGTGCAGCGTGGTGGAAGTGATGGGGCGTCACTGCGGAGATATTGCTATTCATACCGGTATCGCAGTTGGAGCGACAGCTATACTTGTTCCGGAAATAAGATATGATTTTCAGCGGGACGTTATAGAAAGAATAAAATTCACCCAGCATATGGGCAAACGACATTTTATAGTTATAGTGGCTGAAAATTGCGGGAAATCTTCGGACATCGCAAAACAAATAGAACGCGAAACCGGCATACAAGCCAGATGTACAATACTCGGTCATGTTCAAAGAGGTGGTTCTCCGACGCTTCGTGACAGAGTAGTTGCAAGTGTTATGGGATGTCATGCTGTGGATGTTTTGCTTAGCGGCGCAAAAAATCGAGTAGTTGCAACCAGATGTAATAAAGTAGTAGATTATGATATCAGCGACGCGGTTGAATACAAGAAATCTTTTGATAAAGATTTATATGAAAAAGCATTACAAATTTCAATTTAATCAATTCACAAATTTGATTCATCGCATTGGCACGTGTTAAAATAATGAATATTCTAATGATGTAGATTAGTAGATTAAAAGAAACTCACTTATACAAAATTAATATTTTGTATAAGTGAGGGGGATGGAAATTATGAGACAAAATAAAGTTCTGACAACTGTATATAATTCTATGTTCATCGTTATATCTTTAATACTTGGTTTTTTTGGTAGATTATCTATTTTTCCGGTGTTTCCCTTTTTAAAACTGAGTTTTGCGGATATACCTGTTTTTCTCGCAACCTTGGTTTCAGGTATCCCGTCCGGTATACTTGTTCTCTTGATTTCCTCAGGGCTTAGAACTATAATGTTTAGCTCCGCCGGATGGCTGGGATTTATAATGAGAGCTAATTCTATAATTATGGTTGTTTTTATAGGTCTTTTTTATTATAAAAACAGCATCAAAAAAATTTATAAAATATTATGGTTATCTCTTGGAATCTTAATATGTCTTACAGTAAAGCTGATTTTTAATTACTTTGTGTGGATTGGTTTCTTTTCGGTTTCCAGAGATCTTTTGGATTCTTTAATGCTTCCAATGATAATTCCTTATAATTTATTAAAGCTCATTGTTACTGTTGGTGCCACTTTTTATTTGGAAAATCCTGTAAAAAAGATATTGAAAAGTCTTGAAAGATAAAGCTTTTTGACAAACTCTTAGTAAGTTTATTATAATATAATTATCAGCCCCCTTAGTTAAATGGATATAACAAATCCCTCCTAAGGATTAGTTGTCAGTTCAATTCTGGCAGGGGGTGCCAAATTTAAAACGTAAACGCTCATTATTAAAGATTAGCGAAGTGATAATAATGAAAGAAAACATTTTAAAATCAATGAAAATAGTTGCTCGAATCACTAGCGCTCTTGTGCTTTTAATATTTTTGGTGTTTTTCATCGGGGAAAACACAGTGAATAACATAGCATTGTTAAAAACGCAAGATATATTACTATTATTACTAATACCCGGAGTGTTAACCATAGGAACGATTATTACATGGAAAAACGAATTGTTGGGCGGCATTGTAATATGCGCCGTTTTTACTATTTTTAGTGTTATCGACTATGCAGTAACAGGGAAAATAGTCTCCCCTAATTTTTTGATAATTTTTGTTACAGGAATACTTTTTATTATAGTGGGAATTAATAGCAAAAAACAAACACATAAGCAAGCAAAATAACTTTATTATTTATTTTTTTAGTCGTAAGGATATTCTTTTTTTAAATAATTAACTATTTCATCCGTATGCATTCCGCGAGAACCTTTTATAAGAATCTTATCTTTTGTAGAGATAAGATTCTTTAACTCTTCAAAAGCCTCTTTATTGGTTTCGCAGTGTATAGCAATAATATTTTGATTTGCAGATTTTGCTCCGTTTGATAAAAAGTTTGCATTTTCTCCTATAGTTATTAATACGTCTATCCCTTCAATTGCTATGTAGCGTCCTGTGTCAAAATGTATTTCATGTGAATGTTCGCCAAGTTCGAGCATGTCTGCTATCACAACAATGTTTTTGCCTTCCGGATTCAAATTTCTAAGTATGCTCACTGAACTTTTAACTGAATCGGGACTTGCATTATAAGAATCGTCAATTAACGTCACACCGTTTAAGTTGGAAATTTGTTGTCTCATATCCACGTTTTTAAATTTTAAGAGTCCCTTTTTTATATCATCAAGGTGTAGACCCATTCCTTTGGCAACGGCTATAGCTGCAAGAGCATTATATACGTTATGAATTCCAAGACAAGGAATTGTCATGGGCTCTCTGAATTCCGAGGTTACTAATGTAAAGTTTGTTACCTTATCGTTTGAGTAAATATCTTCACATTTAAAAGGATAGTTTCCATTAATGCCAAAATAAACAATTTTCTGATTTATTTTGTTTTTAGCATCTGCGAGAAGAGGTGAATCTCCGTTTAAATAAAAAACTCCGTCATCTTTTTTCATCATTTTTAATTTTTCGCTGCATGTTTTATCCATAGACTTAAAATTTTCTATATGAGAAAGTCCGATATTTGTTATAACACCAATATTAATATCCGCAATGTCGGCTAGCCTGTCCATTTCGTCAAATTCACTGACGCCCATTTCAAATATGGCTACTTCATAACTTTTATCAAGAT
Source organism: uncultured Eubacteriales bacterium (assembly GCA_964610685.1). Classification (GTDB taxonomy): domain Bacteria; phylum Bacillota; class Clostridia; order Oscillospirales; family Acutalibacteraceae; genus UMGS1491. Next base: position 55,653 of record CAZSYK010000002.1, on the reverse strand, counting down.
TGAAGATTGTTAAAGGCAAGCCAATCTGACCGTTATAGTTCCTTTGGGTTTTTAATACTTTTAATGATTCCCCCAAAGCAGCGGCAACCATTTCTTTGGTCGTGGTTTTCCCTACGCTTCCGGTAATGCCTATTGCAGGTATATTGAATTTTTTTCTGTAATATTTCGCTAAATCTCCAAGAGCTTGTTTAGTGGATTCCACTTCAATTAGAGCACCCGGGGCTTCGCGGAGGTTATGATCTTTTTGCACAAGCGATACCAACGCTCCGAGTTCAAAAGCATCTTTTATAAAATCATGACCGTCGGATTTTTCGCCTATCAACGGAATAAATAAAGAACCCTTTTCTATTTTTCTTGTATCTATACATACAGAATTTATTGTATCATTCGTATTTCCGGATAACAAACTACCGTTGGTGGCCGAAACAATTTCTGCTATGCTGATTTTATCCATACCTAACCTCTTTCGTGTTTTTAGCTTTAGTTTATTTTTAAATCCGATATTATATCTGAAATTATCGTTCGCTCATCTAATGGATATTTTACTCCTTTAATTTCTTGATAATTTTCATGGCCTTTGCCCGCCAGAACAATTATGTCCCCCTTTTTTGCATTTGCGATGCAGTACCTTATCGCATCTTTACGGTCCGGTATTACAGTGTATTTCCCTGATGTTTTATTTATTCCTTTTTTAATATCTTCAATTATTTCCATAGGATTTTCAAACCTTGGGTTATCACTCGTGATTACAGATAAATCTGATAACTTCCCCGACATCTCTCCCATTTCATATCTTCTGATTTTTGGTCGGTTTCCTCCTGCACCAAAGAGAGTTATAAGCCTTGAAGGTCTGTATTCTCTTAAAGTTTCCAAAATGTTTTCCATGCTTACGGCGTTGTGGGCGTAGTCGATAAACAAAGAATAATCATTTGAAATTTTAACAGGTTCTACTCTGCCCTTAACTTTAGACAGCTCCAGACCCTTTTTTATGTTTTCTTTGGGCACATTTATAAAGCTGCAAACCGATGCCGCCGCCAAAGCGTTATAAACATTGAATTTGCCGGGTATAGGGATGTAAATGTCCTTTAGCTCTAAATCTCCGCAAAAATTAAATTTAATTCCGACGTTACCGTTTTCATTAACTAATTCCATGTTTCTTGCGGTATAATCGGCATTGCTGTTAAACCCGAAAGTTTTTATTTTACAGGTGTGATTTTTAATTACCAAACTGTAGTTCTTATCATCCGCGTTTAAAAATCCCACTTTACATTTTCTGAAAAGCATACCCTTGCATTCAAGGTATTCTTCCATGCTTTTGTGTTCGTTATCTCCGATATGATCACGAGAAAAATTAGTGAAAATTCCGTAATCAAAATCAAATCCATCTAAGCGATGAGTTTTGAGACCTATGGAAGAGGCTTCAAGAACAGCGTACCTGCATCCACTCTCAACCATTTTGCTTAAATATTTTTGGATTTCATAGGATTCCGGCGTTGTGTTATCGAGCTGTATTGTTTTGTCGCCTATAACTACGCCAATGGTGCCGATGAGCCCTGTTTTAATGTTTGAATTTTCAAGTATTGATTTAATCATAAAGGACGTTGTTGTTTTGCCTTTTGTACCTGTTATACCTATAGTTGTTAATTTTTTTGCCGGATGATCAAAAAAATTAGCGGACATTTCTGCAAGAAACGCCCGAGTATTTTTAACAAGTATTAAAGTAACGCCGGGAATATTTATATCTTTTTGTGCGATTATTGTTACGGCTCCCTTTTTCATAGCTTCATCTATAAAATCGTGGCCATCAATCGCAGAGCCTTCCAAGCATACAAATGCACTGTTTTTTACAATCTTGCGCGAATCATAAATTATATCCGAAATTTCAATATCTGTAGAACCTGTTATTTTAATTGTTTCAAGATTTTTAATAATGCGGATAAGATTCATAATTGGTTTCCCTTCGGAATTTAAAATTGTTCTGATCTTAAAGATCAGAACTTATAACAAGTATATTATATAAAATTATTTAAAATTAATCAATGGGGCTTTAATGGCAATTAAGATAATCATTTTCGTGTTTTAAAAATAAAAACATATACGGTATTATGATGATTTACAAAGAAATAGTTTGTAATTATGTTTTCTTGAAGCGTGTTTTTGTAATAAATTATAGGCTCCTTAATCAAATAATATAAATTTGATAATTCAGAAAATGTACTTAGAAATACTTGGTTTTTATTCGTGAAATCGGGTTTCTCTTCGGGTTTGAATATTACTTCGTTAAATTCGGAAAGAAATTTTTTTAATTTTACATATTGTGGAGACTTCAAATGATATATGTAGTAATATTTTTTGTTCAAGTAGAACAGTATAAAATCCAAAACCAAAAGTACGCATCCCGAGGTTAACAGAATATAATTTATGTAAATTTGAGGATTATCGTACCTCATATATTTTTTTTGTTCATTGGATTCAAAATTGGTAGTTATAAGAAAGCTGTCTTCATCTAAGGGGATTTTCACGTTTCCTGTTGATACAACAGATATGTCACTTTCGTTTTCGATTTGCTTAACGGCATCGACTTCAAAATCCAGAAGCAAAACCGAGTAACTAAGTCTGTAAATGTCTTTTTTGAATTCTTCGACTTCTTTTACGTAAGTATCGTAATCTACTACTATATTGTCGGATTTAAATGCATTTTTATTGTCATCTGACTTTATTTCTTCCTTATCTTTTAAAATATGTTCTTTTTTTCTGATAGCCGGAACTTCTGAAATTTTTTCGGCGGTTTTTTCGGAATTTTCAACAATTAAAGTGGTTGCTTTAACAGTGTATAGCAGCTTCAAATTTCCATCAACGGCGGAACTGTGTTTATAATTATATTGTACATTTATGTCATCGACTAATTTTGATATATACATTGTGTTACTGGGCAAAACAGTTTTATCAAAAACACTGTTAGGGAAAATTTTGACGTTATAATCTATGTTCTGATTCAAATTACAAGAATAAATCTCTTTATTATTCAAAAATTCATTAAAATCAAGGGAAGAAAACACAAGCAGCAAAGAAAGAATAAAGGATGCAATAAAAAAGATACTTTTGTATATTTTTTTTATTTCTATCATCTTTAATATTATATTCATAGTACCTGTATTGTTAATATTCATAAATTTTATAATCCTTTTTTAATTTGTGGTATATTCTAAAATAAATACTTTTTTATCAATACTGACGGATACCCCACGTAAGGCAATTTATATCTTACAATACCTATTATTTGATCAGGCAAAACTTTTTTTTCATCAGGATCATTGTTATGATCTCCTTTGGTTATGTAGGAAGGCTCACTGTTTGAAAGCGATTTATTTACTTTTAAAATTCTATGAACGACTATGATATTATTTAATCTGTAGGCAACTACAATACCTTGCCTAATTGATGAAACAGCATATTCATGGTCAACTCTTTCTACTATTACCATATCCCCTATTTCTATGCTGCCTTGCATGCTGCCGGAAAATACGGACACAGGGGAATATTTTGTTATTCCGGATATAAATAGTAATATAGGAATACAAGTTGAGAAAACAGCAAGGTAAAAAATATTATTAGAATTTCTTATTTGTTTTTTGGTTCTAAGCTTTGTTTTGTATGGATGTCTACTTTTGTTTGTAATCTCACATTCTAAAAATATAAAGATAATCATTATTATTTTTAATAATAAAACAGCCTGATTTTTGATATTCGGATAAACCGGCACTGAATATGTGTATAATCCCAGATATATCCTGTAAATTGAAGACAATAAGTATCCGCGGTCATAAACTTTAACAAAATAAGTTGATAATAAGTTGTTTAGTATTATGGGTATTATAGTATAGATAAAACTATCGGATAATCCCCCGCAGCTTAACTGGGTTAAAAAGTATTTGGGCTGTATTTCAATTCCTATAAATATAAATAATGATATCACGTGAACAGTGTCTGTGTTTTTCTTTTTGCTACTGTTCATCATTACAAATCTTACATATTCCTGAAAAAATATGTAGAACACGTACTTCCATAAATTTATCAAAGCGTTTGGATAATAGGGGTTTTTGCCGTAACTTACAAATAACCCTAAACCAAGATGAACCAAAAAATATACTGTAAGTATGACAGCTATTAATAATAATTTTTCATCAGTCTGTTTTATATTGAGACGGCTTTCGTAAGGTTTATGTGCCTTTAGGTAAATAAAAAGGGTTACCCAGAATGTTGGAATTAAATATATTAAAAAAACATTCTCTGCACAATCCGAAAGCGCGAATCTTGCAATATAAAAACATAGTATCAAGATAAATATACTTACATTATTGATTTTTGAACATCTCATTACGACTTTACCTTCTTAGCTTATTGTGAAAGCTTTTTCTATAAAACTTGACACTATAAGAGTCGGGATTTAATTTTGATTTGAGACAGCATGTGTTATCTTGTGTGTTGTATTATTCGCTCCATAATATGTCTTAAGAACACCCATGGATGAAGTGCACTTATATTGGAGATTAACAAACTCCGAGCTGGCAAGTGTCGAGCCCGGAGGAATATTAATTGAGAAATTCCAGGATATGACTTCAGGGTTTATACCGGTATAAGTTAAATATATATTCTTATAGCTGTAACACCACAAAAAAGTTTTTTCTTTTTATCCAAAGTATAATTAACTTTTTGCTCCGTTACGGCATTTGCAGTGGAGTTTATTGATAAACTTTGAAGTGATTTAGAATAACCGACAGAGGCAGACAACAATAACGATGATAACAGAAATATTACTTTTAATAATCTATTCACTCTCATATCAAATTAATTAACATCAGCGCTATATTGCTCATAGTTGAATTTTATAACCGCTGTTTTGGATATTACGTCAGTAGGAATTGTTTGGCTGTTGATGTCCCATGTTACCATAACATCATAAGTGTGGGTCTCGCCTTGACCTATTATGTAGCGGTAATTTGATAAATCTTCATCGTTATTCAACCGCTGACCAAAAAAATCGTCATTGACAGTAAATGTCACTTCGGTAGGTGCGACTGAATTAATATCTGTAAGATTATCAGTAGAATCAACTGTTTGCACAGAGGTTAGCAATGCGGGGATATTACCGTTATCTGCAACAGTTACAGTATATATCGCAGTAGCTCTCGGTTCCTTTAAATCCACACTAAACGTAGCCGAAGTACCGTCCTCGCTTATCTGGGGAGGAACACCAGAAGTGTTTTCCGCATTAGTAAATGAGCCGTCACTGATACTGTCTATTTTGACATCCCATATACCTGATACACTAGATGTACAGGTTATTATAAGTACCTGAGTAACGAGAGCATAACCGACTACTGCACACGCTGACAAAATCAAAAAATACAATCCCAGTTTTCGAGATTTTTCATAGACGAATTTCATAAAATTACATACCTTATTTGATTTATTTTGTGGTATTATACCATGTGACCGAGAATTAGGTATAAATTTTTGCTTAGATTTTAATTCAGCAATTTATAAAAATTCATTAAATATTGAGGAAACACACGAAAATATACGTAAAACTTCACAAAATAAATCGATGGATTTTTTAACGTCCGGATATTATATCCATAAAATAAGATATGTAAGGTCTTAAATACACCATAAATGATGTCACAGACAAATCGCTTAGGTAATTTACAAAAAACTATTTTTATGATATAAATTTTTTGATATCATAAAAAAACAAAGGAGTTTTTAAAATGTTCAAAAAAGCCATTCTATCATTAGCTTCTCTGGCATTAACACTAAATTTAGGAGTGGGATTAGCAAATGCAAAAAACACCGAAGTCATGCAAAAACCAAAAGAAGAATCACAAACCGTTGCTTCAGGTTTGATACCGGTGGCTAAAATTAAAGAAATCATCTCAAAACAGCCTGCCGAAAAAATAATTTTGTTTGCTAGAAATTTTGTGAGTCAGGAGCAAGCCGAAAAATTAGTAGCTGATTTGCAAAGCGCTGTTACTCAAAGCAAAAACGGAGAATTCATTTCATTGGGTGAAATTTTTAATAAAAATTCTGTAAATGCAGAGCAAGCCGAAAAGTTAGTGAGCGGTTTTAAAAAAATCATTAATCAAATGGGATCAACTCCTGTAACGGAAAATGATAAAATAAAAAAATAGTTGTAAAATAAAAAGGTTATACTCTTTATTGTAAAAAAAATTTTGAGCTTGGTTTAAGTGTGTACCAAGCTCAAAATTTTATTATAGGTGTTCATTTACGTTTAAGTTTGTTAAATTTCAAATGGTCCGCCCGGAGGGATTCGAACCCCCGACCTTCAGAATCGGAATCTGCTGCGATATCCAGCTTCGCTACGGGCGGATTTTAATATTATGGTATCAAACACTCTTGGTTATGTCAATTTTCATATGTGATTTTTGATTGTTTGACAAAATTTAAAAGCAAAAGAATCACTGTGAATTGTGATTCTTTCAGATTATTTAATTTTAATTATACAAATATAAAAAATTTATCCGGCATAGAATTTTACTTATTATCTTATATTAAGTCCTGCGTTAGCAAAACCTTGAATGTTCTGATTGCCTATACCTGAAGTATTATATGATGTAAGATAGAAAATCATCAAAATTTTATCAGTTCTTTTTACAGTGATATTCAAGTTATCTAATGAACCGGTTAATACAGTGTTTTTCGGAACTGCCCCGTTTAGCCTGGGATTTAAATCGCATCTGGTGCGGGGTAAAGCGTGAAATACCACACTGTTTGCTTCTGCTACAAAAAGCTGTGCACTTACTTGGCAATCTGTATTCGAAAAATCCAGATCGGTACTTGTAGTGAATGTGGCAGCCAGCGAACTTATCAAACCATTTCTTGGCATTGAAAAGGATGAATCAAACGGAAACGGCAGATTACCCAGATTAATTATATCAAAATTTTTATCCGTAAACACTGGGAAAACTAAAGCTGTGCCATCCGTCACGAACGCAACTTGCGAAGGATCCCCGCTTCCATCATTATTGGTAAACAGCGTTATCGGTCCGGGAAAGAAAGATGCGTAAGGAATTATAGCGCCGCTATCGCTGAGTAAAGACCCATTGTTTATTAAATAAAAAAAGCCGAACATAAGTAAAGCTATAAATCCGGCAACTAATCCGGAAATACAGCAGCCGGCACAAAAATATTTCTTTAGTGAACAGCCGTTGCCTCCGAGATTATTATCGAAATTCTTTTTTTCATCATAATACTCGTCGTTATCCACGTTTCGCCCTCCTTCAATTTTTACTCTAATATAGGAGATTTAGGCAGTAGTGTTTTTTAAAACCCAAAGTAGCTTAATAATCCACTGTAAATTGCCGCTGCGAATTGTTGCTGATTATTGCGGAGCTTTTCGGCATCGCTGGCGTTGGTTATATAAGCAAGTTCAACAAGTATAGCCGGCATATTTGTTAGTCTAAGCACACAAAGCGAAGGGCGAGCTCGTACTCCATTATTTTTTGTTCCTAATTCATTCACAATGGCGTTTAAAATATTTTCAGCGAGATAATATGATTGCGTATACTCTTGTTGTGCAAATACTTCGCTTCCGTTTACATCCGGGTTTGTATTAGCGTTTGCATGAATGCTTATAAAATAATCAGCTGGCCATTCATTAGCCATATTTACACGTTCGGTTAAACTTGTGGAATTGTTTGTTCCTAAAATTTGTTCAGGTGAAGTCCGGGATGTTCTGACCTCAAATCTTGAATCGTTTCTTAAAAGATCCGCAAGATATATGCCAACGTTATAAGTAATGTCCTGTTCTCTGAGCCCGAATCCTTCTGCACCCGCGTTTGGGTTTCTTGGATTATGACCCTGATCGATAAATATTTTTATAGCCAAAAATATCACACCCTTTACATTACTCATACTATTAACGAGTTTTGCAGGGTGTGAAAAAATATTTCATAATTGTTTAAAAGGTAATAAAAAATTTATAAAAGTATAGCAAATAATTGTAGTTATGATTATTTCGGGTACCATATATAAAGAGTTATATATCAAAGAATAAACCCATATGTTAGCATTCGAATCAACATATTCATTCCATATAATCGTCCCGGATAAAGTGCTGCTCAAAAGCCGCAAAATGTTTGAAATCACACCGCCCGTAATTAAAGAAATCTTTCTGTTCTTCATTGCCGCGGCATAAAGCGGTGCCAAACCTACAAGTGAATAAGGAATTAGATAATCAAGCAGAATAACAACAATAAAAGCCATGAAGCTTTTCGCGGGAGGAACATGAAATGATATGAGCATCTGAAAAATCCCGTAAATCAAACCAATTATGAAGCCCGATTTTGCTCCGTTTTTGAATGAAAATAATATTAAAGGAGCAGTATGCCCTAAAGTTATTGAACCCCCAAACGGCATTTTAAACAAAACGATGCAGTTTAAAACTGCACACAAGGATAAGGTTAAAGCGGATTCTGTTATTATTTTTAAATTCTTTATCTAAAACATCTCACTTTAATATGATAAAAGATGAAGGAAAACTACTGTTAAAACATTAATCTAAAGCATAAACATAAATATAGATAAGTAATATCTAAAAAAAGAGGTTAAATAATTGATAAAAAATAATTTTATACACGAAAAAAATTCCGTATGGATAATGTACAGTTCAGAAAACAAAGATCCTTATTTTTCAAAATTCGTAACCAATAAGACTATTGTAACTTCTGTGGCTATTCTGAGCAATGAAAAAAAAATTTTAATCGCTCACGAGCTGGATTACAGTAATATAAAAGACTTCGAAGGCGAAGTTTTAATATATTGCGGAGAAAATTCTTTGATAAAAAATATTTGCGAAATTTTGGGGAAACTCAAATATCCTGAGAAAATATATTTAAATTATTCCGATAAACTTGACATTCAGACTGATGTACTTGGTTACGGAGCTTTTAGATTTTTGCATGATAATATATCAAACTATTATAAATTAAAACATATTCCCGAGCCTAATTTTATGTCTGCAGACGAAATTATTTATTCAGTGATAGACCGCAAGAGCGATGAGGATATTAAATATTTGCGAATAGCCGCAAACAGAGCACTGAGCATTTTAAACACTGCATTTAAAAAAATAAAGGTCGGCATGACCGAAAAGCAAATCGCAGGTCTTGTACACAGAATATTTAAAAGCAAACCTTATTATTTTAAAAATTACGGAATTGTAAATGAAGAGTTTTCATGGGAAAAAGAATTTTGTCCGGTAGTTTTAGTTGGACCTAACTTGAAAAAAGGTGGGCATTCATGCGCAGAAAACGAGAAGCTGAGATACGGTCAGACAGTGTACTTCGATTTTGGAGTGAAAATATTTTTGAAAGATGGCAGAAAATATTCAAGTGATATTCAAAGGATGGGATATGCTTTAAAGGTCGGAGAACTTAAACCTCCAGAATCAGTTCGAAATGTTTTTGAAACACTTGTAAAAGCTATAGAATTAGGAATCGAAAATTTAAAACCCTGTAAAAAAGGTCATGAAATAGATGAAATCGTCAGAAATCATATAGTAAGTAACGGATACCCGAACTACAATCACGCAACCGGTCATCCTGTGGGAGAAACAGCGCATAGTCCCGGTACCAGTATTTCACCGAAAGGTCATAAACGTTCATCGCTTTTTTTGCAAGAGAACGGAACTTATACCATAGAACCCAGAATCCAGATCGAAAATGGTGGTTCCATTGAAGAAATGGTAAGAGTAACAAAAAACGGAGGGATAACTCTTTGCCCTCCGCAGAAAAAACTTTACTTAATAAGATGATGGAATCGAAGATTCACATGCTTTTTGTGTTTTTTAAATATTATTTTGTAAAATACCTATAAAATCATCCACTTCTTTTTTGTGATCAAGATATTCCTTGCTTTCTTTATTGCTTGATCTCCACCAATTCATGAAGTCTTTCTGACTCATTTGTTTCCAACCGCCCATATCTTTTTGATCAGGTCCAAGTTCTTTGGCTTTTTTCATAGCTTCTTCATAAGACAAGCCACTTACGGGATTAGATATTCCTCCGGAAACTTTTTTTAAATCGTTATCGTATAAAGAGTACATACAATCTAACTCCTCTTAAATTTAATTTAAATGTTTATCTATCAAGTTCTTATCAACATATTTTTTGGATTCTAGAAATTCCGAGAATGGTACCGTCATTTCAAATCCTCCGGCGACTTTGGACAAGTCGCTGTCATCGAGTTTTCTGATTTCGCTTCCTCCCGATACATTTTGAAGCTGATTGTTTTCTAATTTTTTAATCTTATCTTCTTTTTTATCCATTTGTTTTACCTCCCTAACAAAAAATTAAGTTCCTCTTTTATTTACCGTAGCACGCTTTTCCCGAAATACATTTTCAAGTTTGTTCCTAGCGCAGATATTTACTTAGAGCATTGCTTTTATCTGGATTAGGTGGATTAAACCCTCCGGTTTTAAATTTCTTTTTTTCTGCATAATTCACAATATTTTCTTGACCAAACATCTGTAATTATTTAAATTCATCATTTAAAGCTCTATTGCAAACTTCCGTGGTACTCATCCTGCATTGTTCTTTTATCAGAATTATGAAATTTTTTTGAAATTTTGCCTTTATTTTTAAAAAAGACGGAATTTCAACTGACATCAGTTAATATAGTCATAAATTTTTTTAACGAAACTCATAGGAGTAGATGCACCTGCGATTATTCCTACCTTCTGATAACGCTTTGGAAACTTAGCCGGCAGATCACTGATTTTTTCTACAAGTATAGTCTCGGTATTATTCCTACAAATATTATAAAGCTTTAATGTATTGGAGCTTTGCTTCCCGCCAATCACTATCATCAGATCGGAATTTTTTGATAAAAATTCAGCTTCTTCTTGCCTTAAATTGGTAGTATTACATATAGTATCAAAAATTGTTATGTTTGTAAATAGGCTTTTAACAAAATTTGTGCATGTTTCCCATTCGCATGTTGAAAAAGTTGTTTGAGCAACCATTAAAGTGGGTTCCTCTTTTAAAAACGAGTTTTTTTCTATTATCTCTTTTAATTTTTCAAGATTATCAAATGCGTAACTTGTTCCATTAAAATAGCTTCTTATACCTATCATCTCCGGATGCTTCTCGTCTCCCGCAACCAGCAGAAAACTTTTTTTATCGGAGTTGTCAGCGACTATTTTATGTATTTTTTTAACAAAAGGGCACGTTGCATCAACGTACTCTAAATTTTTTGATTTAATATATTTAAACGAAGATTTGGTGATACCGTGCGAGCGAATTACCAATGTAGTGTCATTGGCTACCTCTGAGGGACTTTCGATAATTTTCGTACCTCTTTGGCTGAAATCCTCTACTACTTGAGGATTATGTATGATGGGTCCCAACGTGCAGACTTTTTTGTTTTTTTTGAGCAGATCATCAATTATATTAACAGCACGATTGACTCCAAAACAAAACCCTGAAGTTTTTGCTACAGTTATTTCCACTCATATCCCTCGCTTTTAATCACGCATTTCTTTTATTTTATCCATTACCAAATTTGTTGCCGATTTAATGTTGCTTCTTGTGACGTCACTCATATTTAGCTGCTCGGGCATGATGGGTTCATTGTACTTAATTAGTGTTTTTTTAAACATATGAACTTTATTATCGGTAGCACTACCGGTTATACAAACAGGTAATATTGTGGAACCCGAAGTAGCCGCAAGCACTGCCACGCCGGATTTCGGCCTGAGGAATTCACCGGTTTTAGAACGTGTTCCCTCAATAAATATACCCATAACATCCCCGTTTTTTAAAATTTCCTGTGCATCACATAAGGCTTGTTGATCTCCTTGGCCTCGTTTTACGGAAAATGCTCCTAACGCTGAAAAAAACCATCTTGATATTTTATTTTTAAAAAGCTCGGATTTGGCCATAAAACAGACTGGTTTCGGATGAGATACTATAAAAAATATAGGATCAATATTAGATAGATGATTTGAGCATAACATATACCCGCCTTTTAAACTTTCCGCGTTTTCCAATCCTATAACTTCGTATGGAAAAAAAATTTTTACAATAGGCTTTAACAAAAAAGCGATTAGGTTATAAAATTTTTTATTTTGCTTCAATTGCAACACGCTCCTTGATTGTTTTCAGTAACATGCTAATGGTGTTATGTAATGTTTGTTCCGAATTATCGAAAATCATTGCATCAAAAGCAGGCTTTAACGGAGCTGTTTCACGATTCGAGTCGTTAAAATCTCTCTTGTTTAGGGTATTTAAAATTTCTTTGTAGCTGATGTTTTCATTTTTCCTAGAAAGTTGAGTGTAACGTCTTTTAGCTCTGACTTTAGGCGACGCGGTTAAAAAAAATTTAATATCGGCATTAGGCAACACTACAGTGCCAATGTCTCTTCCATCCATTATTACATTATTGTTTTTAGCCAGGTTTCTTTGAAGTTCAAGGAGATAATTTCTGACCGGGGGCATCGCGGAAATATAAGAAGATACCATTGAAATATCATTTGAACGTATTTTATTTGTAATATCCTCGTTATTCAATAATATGATTTGATTGTAGTTTTTATTTTTTATATTTATGTTTATCTTATCAAGATATTTTTTTACATTTGACTCATCTGTGTAATCAATTTTGTTTGTTAAAAAAAAGTAGGCAATAGCACGATAAAGAGCTCCTGTATCGATATTCAAAAAATTCAATTCCCTCGCCAAACATCTTGAAATAGTGCTTTTGCCTGAACCGGAAGGTCCGTCGATTGCAATCGAAACCATATTCGTCTCCTAAATTCAATTTATGTAATGTGCAACATATAAATTTAGGTCCTTTACTTTTATAAAGTCAGAACCTAAATTTATTGATTTTATTATATTTTATTTTTTATCTTCAATTTCTTTAAGAAGTTTCCCGACAAAATTTTCGGTGGACATAGACCCCAAATCTCCTTCGTTTCTGCTGCGAACCGACAAATCACCGCTTTGGACTTCTTTGTTTCCAATAATAATCATATAAGGCACTTTGTTTATCTGCGCCTCTCGAATTTTATAGCCGATTTTTTCGTTCCTTGAATCTATAAACACTCGGGAAATTCCTGATTTTTTAAGTTGTTTTTCTATGTTTTTTGCGTTTTCAAGGAAAGCTTCGCTTATCGGTAAAATCCTTATTTGCTCCGGCGCAAGCCAGAGAGGGAATTTGGCTTCAGTATGCTCTGTTAAGATACCGATAAATCTTTCCATACTTCCAAGTATAACTCTGTGAACCATAACAGGTCTGTGTTTTTGACTGTCTTGACCGATGTATTCCAGCTCGAAACGTTCCGGCATTTGAAAATCAAGCTGTACTGTGCCACATTGCCATGTGCGTTTTAAGCAATCTTGTAGATGAAAGTCAATTTTAGGGCCGTAAAATGCACCATCGCCTTCGTTTATTTTGAAATCTATATTTTTTGAGTTTAAAGCATCTATTAAAGCATTTGTTGCATATTCCCAATCCTCGTCACTGCCCATTGAATCTTCAGGGCGTGTGGAAAGTTCAATTGTGTATTTAAATCCCATTTTTGTATAGACTTCATCTATCAAATCAATAACGTCTCCGACCTGTTCTTTTATCTGATCAGGTGTCATGAAAATATGAGCATCATCTTGAGTGAAGCATCTGACTCTCATTAATCCATGCAAATTCCCCGAATTTTCGTGTCTGTGAACCAGCCCCATCTCGGCATATTTTAAAGGAAATTCTTTGTAAGAACGAGGTTTGGATTTGTACACAAGCATCGCGCCCGGGCAGTTCATGGGCTTTACCGCGAATTCTCTTTCATCAATTTTTGTTGTATACATGTTATCTTTGTAGTGTTCCCAATGACCGGATCTGTGCCACAGTTCTTCGCTTAATATGATTGGGGTCTTGATTTCTTGATAACCGGCTTTTTTGTGCACATCTCTCCAGTAGGATTCTAATTGCTCACGAATTATACAACCTTTTGGCAGAAAAAACGGAAATCCCGGACCCTCTTCCATAAAAGTGAAAAGCTCAAGTTCCTTTCCGAGTTTTCTGTGATCGCGCTTTTTTGCTTCTTCGATCATATCCAAATATTCTTCTAACTCTTTTGAACTTTCAAAAGAGATTCCGTAAATACGTTGGAGCATTTTGTTTTTGGAATCTCCCATCCAATAAGCTCCTGCAGAACTTGTAAGTTTAAACGCTTTAACTCTTCCGGTAGACATCAGATGAGCTCCACCGCATAGATCAATAAACTCTCCTTGCTTACGGAAAATAAGTTTGCCGTCTTTTGCATGCTTTTTTATAAGTTCAATTTTATAAGGCTGATTTCTTTCTTCCATAAGGCTCAAGGCATCTTCTTCGGAAAGCTCCATTATTTCAATCGGAAGATCTTCTTTTATGATTTTTTCCATTTCTGCTTCTAATTTTTCAAGTATTTCCGAATTAATAGAATCATCTAAATCAAAATCGTAATAAAATCCTCTTTCGATTGCCGGGCCTATAGCAAGCTTTACCTTTGGGAAAATCCGACTCATTGCTTGAGCAAGGATATGAGAAGTTGTATGCCAGTAAGTTTTTGCGCCTTCCTCAGAATCAAAAGTCAAAAATTCGACGCTGCAATCTTTCTCTATATGCGATTTTAAATCTGTTACTTTTCCGTCAACTTTCGCGACACATACCTTTTTGTATAGATTTCCGCCCAGACTTTTAGCAATTTCGAACAAGGTAGTTCCATTGCTCACTTCCTTAACAGAGTCATTTTTTAAAGATACCTTTAACATGAGAACATCCCTTTCTGAAATTATTATAAGCCGTTTGATTTGAATTTTTTGTAAAAAACAACAGCTAAGTACATTATAACAAATCCAAGTAAAATTACAACTAATGTCCACGGATCACCATAAGCTTTTCCCGATTTAACTTCTATCCAAAGCTCATCCATTAACTTGTTTATGTCACCGGGCAGGTTAACAAACACTTGTGAATTTTCAATAGTTTCATCATCAGGATAAAAAATTTTATTTTGCTTTATTTTGTCGTCGAGTTTTTCATATGCTTCTTTTTGAGGAGTTGAGTATCCTATTTGTTTTACATTTGCAAGAGCTATATCGGTTTCACACATAAAATTAATATATTTTTCGGCCTGAGTTTTTCTGGCAGAATTTTTAGGTATGCACATGGAATCGACAAACAAATTAGTACCGTTTTTCGGGATTACAAATCCTATATCGGGGTTATTTTTTAGCATTGTAGCGCTATCTCCCGAATAATAAGGTGCCAGGGCAGCTTCGCCGTTGCACATTTTGTCAAATATCTGATCCATAACATAAGCCTGAATAAGTGGTTTTTGCTTTATGAGTTCGTCGGCCGCACGTCTCCAGTTCGCAGGGTCAGTTGTGTTTATGGAATATCCAAGCCGTAGAAGAGAAATGGCAAAAGAATCCCTCGCGTTGTCAAACATTAAAACTCTATTCTTATATTTTTCATCCCAAAGAATATCCCATGTTATTTCTTGATCGTTTTTCCGAACCTCGTTTTTATTATAAAATATGCCGATAAGACCCCACATATACGGGACTGAATAATGGTTGCCGGGGTCAAAGTTAAGATTTTTGAATCTCTCATCAATAAGACTGAAATTTGATATATTCTTAAAATCGAGTTTAGCAAGCATATCTTTTTCTATCAAACGTGACACCATATAATCCGAGGGGATTATGACATCATAATCAGTGCCCCCTCCCAAAATTTTAGCAAAAAGTTCCTCGTTATTTTGAAAGGTTTTATAATTTACATGTATGCCAGTTTTTTTAGTAAATTCTTTATTAACATTAATACTTCCGTCAGCGCCGTTTGAAATGTACTCTCCCCAACTGTAAACATTAATAAAATCTTCACTGCCTGAACTTTTTTCCGTGCATCCGCAAAAAGCCATTGATAAAAACAAAGTACTAACTATTAAGTAAAAAAATTTTTTCACGCTATTTATCTCCTACATGTATTTATTACCTAAGTTGATTGCCTGTTTTGCTTTTTTCGAGCTCCTTATCTTTCGCCTGTCGCAGATTAATAACTATCAATAAAACAAACACTACCAGGAATAAAACAGTCGATAGTGCGTTAATTTCGGGACTTATAATTTTTCTCGTCATGGAATAAACAGCTATCGGAAGAGTTTGCGTTGTCCCACCGGCGAAATAGCTTATAACAAAATCATCAATTGACATCGTAAACGACATTATCATTCCTGTTATTATACCCGGCATTATTTGCGGTAAAACCACCTTGCAAAACGCTTGCATAGGGTTACAGCCGAGATCCATCGCGGCTTCATAGATATGAGAATCCATTTGTCTGAGTTTCGGCATTACAGATAAAATAACATACGGCAGACAAAAAGTAGTGTGGGCGCATATAAGAGTTAAAATGCCCGGTTTAAATATTCCGAAAGTATTGTATAAAAAAACAAACAGAAGCATCAATGATACACCGGTTACTATTTCAGGATTTATCATCGGAAGATTTGTTATATTCATGCTGATTTGTTTTTGCCATTTTTTGCTTTTAATAATTCCCACAGCTGCAGCTGTTCCTAATGCAGTAGCAACAATAGCCGAGATAGACGCAATTATAATTGTGTTATAAAAAGCCGAAAGTATCTCCTGGTTTTCAAAAAGACGGTTATACCATTTAAAGGTAAATCCCGACCATACAACACGACTTTTGGAGTTATTAAACGAAAAAACTATCAAAACAAAAATAGGAGCATATAAAAATATAAAAATCAGAAACATGTAGACTTTATTAATTATTTTCAATACTCTTCCCCCTGTTTTATTTTATATAGCTATATTTTCATTATCGGGATCGCTGTCAAGCTGGTTCATTATACCCATGCATATCATAATTATTATCATTAAAACCAAAGATATTGCAGACCCCAAATATGGATTATAAGTGTTACCCAAGAACTGCATCTCTATTAAATCGCCTATTACGAATATAGACCCACCGCCAAGAATTTTGGAAATTATAAACGTACTTACTGATGGAACAAAAACCATAGTGAACCCGGAAACCACACCGGGGAGGCTGAGAGGGAAAATGACTTTAGAAAAAACTTTAAATCTATTCGCTCCCAAATCCTGTGCCGCTTCAATAATTCTTACATCAATTTTGGTTAAAACAGTATAAACTGGCAGTATCATATAAGGGAGAAAATTATAAACCATACCCAGAACTATCGCGCTTGGAGTATTTATCATATTAAGCTTTGCAAACCCTATGAAAGACAAAAGCCTGTTTAAAAGACCATTATACTCAAGAATTGTCATCCAAGCATAAGTTCTTAAAAGAAAACTTGTCCACATGGGAATCATGAGAAGCATTATAAAAATGTTTTGGTGTTTGGTATGGATTTTGGATATGAAATAAGCCATAGGATATCCTAAAAGCAAACACACCAACGTTGAAATCATTCCCAAAAACACAGATCTTAAAAAAACAGTTGAATATTTACCTACTTGTAAAATATTTTCAAAAGTGAATCCTCCGTTTGGATTCGTGAATGCAAAGATTATTACTAATGCCAAAGGAACAATTACAAAAATGCTCATCCATAACAGGTATGGGGAAAGAATCCATTTTGTTTTCATTTGTTTTTCCTCCCCTAAATAAAATTCCAAAAAATCATATATTTTTAAACTTTAAGATATATTATGTTGCTCCTCATAAAATTCATCACTAAATGCACTGTAGTCTCCAACTTCGGAAGAATAAGAAGATTTTTTCATTATATGAATGTCATCGGGTCGAATTATCATTCCGATTTTATCGCCTGGCTCTTGACTTTCTGTTGTTTGTATCATCCATTTAAAACCCTTAACATCAACTATTATTTCATTATGAACACCTTTAAATGTTACGGAAGTTACTGTGCCTGATATGTAGCCACCTTCGGGTGACGTTACTTTTATATCTTCCGGTCTTATAACAACGTCTACAGGACTCATTTTTTCAAAATCTTTGTCCAGGCATTTGAATTCTCTGTCTGCGAATTTAACACGATAATCTTCCAGCATAACGCCTTCTACTATATTGCTTTCGCCTATAAAATCAGCAACGAATGCGTTTTTCGGCTCATTATAGATATCTTTCGGAGTCCCGATCTGCTGAACTCGTCCTTTGTCCATTACGACTACAGTATCAGACATCGAAAGAGCCTCTTCTTGATCATGCGTTACAAGAATGAATGTTATCCCTGTTTTTTGATGAATATTTTTCAGCTCGGTTTGCATGTCTTTTCGAAGTTTTAAATCAAGTGCGCCCAGCGGCTCGTCCAACAATAACACTTTAGGATTGTTTGCAAGCGCTCGAGCTATTGCCACTCTTTGCTGCTGACCTCCTGATAGGGAATTTATATTTCTGTTAACATAATTACCGAGATTAACCATTTTAAGCATTTCGTTTACTTTTTTCTTTATCTCATGCTCGGATTTCTTTTGAATTCTAAGACCAAACGCCACATTTTCATATACATTAAGGTGAGGAAACAAAGCATATTTTTGAAATATGGTGTTAACCCCACGTTTGTGTGCAGGTACATTATTAATTCGTCTGCCTTTAAAAAACACGTCGCCTGTATCCGCGGATAAAAACCCGGCAATAATTCTAAGCGTGGTTGTTTTCCCGCATCCCGAAGGTCCGAGAATCGTCACAAACTCACCTTCTTTTATGCGAAGGCTTAAATCTTTAAGTATAGTTTCGTTATGAAATGATACGTTTACTTTATCGAGCATTATGATCGATGGTTTCATTTTCCCGTTACACATCTGAGTTTATTTCACCATCCTTTTTTATTTAAAAGTAAATTTTGTGCCTTGAGAAGTATCTTCGATTATTACATTTTTTTCTTTTAATAAATCTCTTATTTCGTCCGCGCGTTTCCAGTTTTTTTCTTTTCTTGCATTTTCACGTTCTTTTAAAAGATTTTCTATTTCTTCGTTTTTAATTTGTTGAGATAAATCATTTTGATCTTTATAAAGTATCCCGAGAACCCCTGTTAACTCATCAAAAAGTTTTATTATATCAGCAATAATTTCACTTTTGCAATCAGAATTTGAAAGAACCGTTGAGTTTACATTTCTGACAAGTTCGAAGATAACAGAAACAGCGTCCGCGGTGTTGAGGTCATCGTCCATAGCTTCAACAAATTTGTTTTTGTAAAGCTCTAAATTTATAGGATTTATATTGGTGAGTCCGGTTTTATTTTTTGAATTTTCAAAAGCAAAACGCAGATTTTTTTTGAAAGTGTAAAGTCTTTCCAGAGCCGCTTTACACTGAATTATTATTTTTTCGCTGTAATTTATGGGGCTTCGATAATGTGAAGAAATCATCAGGTAACGAATAGGTTCATAACCGTATTTTTCGGCGATTTCTCTTACCGTAAAGAAATTACCAAGAGATTTTGACATTTTTTCGCTGTTTACGTTAATGTACCCATTATGAAGCCAATAATTTGCGAATTTAACACCATTGCAGCATTCACTTTGGGCTATCTCGTTTTCATGATGCGGGAAAATAAGATCCTGACCCCCACAGTGGATATCGATAGTTTTACCCAAATATTTTTCAGCCATAGCGGAGCACTCTATATGCCATCCGGGTCTGCCTTTTCCCCATGGGCTTTCCCAGAACGGCTCGCCGGGTTTAGCAGACTTCCAAAGCGCAAAATCCAAGGGATCATTTTTCATTTCGTCTATATGAATGCGTGCGCCTGAATGAAGATCATCAATTGTTTGATTTGAAAGTTTACCGTAGTTTTTAAAAGCTCTTGTTTTAAAGTACACGTCTCCGTGGGTCAGTGCATAGGCGTACCCTTTTTCTATAAGAACTTCGATTATTCTTATTATCTCGTTAATATTCTCAGTTGCTTTCGGATGAAACGTGGCTTCTCTGACATTAAGCCCTTTGGCGTCTTTCTCATACTCTTCAATGTATTTTTTTGAAACAGTCCAAAAATCAGTTTTTTCATCGAGTGCTTTATTGATTATTTTATCATCTATATCGGTGAAATTTTGAGCAAATATCACTTTATAACCAATATACTCCATGTATCTTCTCAAAACATCAAACACGCAAATTGGTCGGGAGTTACCGATATGGATATAATTATAAACAGTCGGTCCGCAAGAATATATGCGAGCTTTGCCTTTTTCTATAGGTTCAAACTGTTCTTTTTTCCTGGTAAACGTATTGTAAAGCTTCATTGAACATTTCTCCTAACCAGTTTAATATTTAATCTGCCTTTATATATCTGAGATTGTCTATTATGTAAATTAATCCCGATGTTACCGATAGTAAAACACATGCCCAAATTAAAATATTTTGTATCCAGACAAGCATCGGAACATTTGCTAAACGCGTACCTGTTTCTTCTATGTACATTTGAAATAAGAAAATTGTGCTTATTGTTATCATTTGACTTGCTGTTTTTAATTTACCCCATATGTTTGCCGAAATAACTCTGTTTTCATTTTCTAAAATTAAAAATCTTACTGAAGTTATTATGAATTCTCTTATAATAATTAGAAGAACAGCTGAAACAGGCATTAATCCCAGATTAACAAAGCAAATGAATATAGAAGAAACCAATATTTTATCAGCGAGAGGATCCATTATTTTTCCGAAATTTGTGATACTTGAGGTTTTTCTGGCGAGATACCCGTCTAATCTGTCAGTATAGCAGGCAATTATAAATAATAAAATAGAGTATAGATATCTGTGGTCTAAATTTTCGAAGATTAAAAAAAATACAATTAGAGGCACGAGGGCAATTCTGAAAACGGTAAGTTTATTAGGTGTATTCATTTTTTTGCCCCTTCTTTTATTTTCGTCTGCTATATCTATATAACTTTTAATCGATGTTAATTACTTTATTTTTACTGCATAGTTTTAATTGCCGAACTTATTTGGCTCCAGCTGTAACCCAATCTTTGCAGTGCGGAAACAGCTTTGCGCCTACCTTTTTCATCGTTTAATTTTTGCGAATATTTATTTTCTAAAAATTTTAGCGCGTTGGCGTCTTCGTTTATATCCAACTCATTTAAAACTTCAGAAATCGTTAGTTTTTCTACACCCTTGTGTGCAAGTTCATATTTTATTCGGTTTATTGAGTAATATTTTCGTGATGATAGTTCTTTTGCATACGACTTTGCAAAACCAGCATCATTTATAAGACCCAATTTTTCCATCTTTTCTGTGGCCTTGCGTGCAGAATCTTCGTCTAAAGATCGCTTTATTTTAGTTTCGAGTTCTTTTTTTGAGTGAGCTCGGAAAGAAAGAAGCCTCAAGGCTTTTTCCTTGGCTTTATAAGCGTTTGAATCAGCCGAAATTTCTTTTATGATTTCCTCGTCAATATAGGAACCGACTTTAAGTTTGCTTTTCACAAAAATTTCAGGAGACAAACTTATCAAATACTCATTATCGGCATATACAAGAACATTCCCTTTTTTAACGATCCTTACATTTGTTATTATCATAATCAGGCTCTTTCTAACCGATTGCATAGTTGGTTATATGATTTTTTAATCTGCGTTTTCTGTGTCATTTTTTGTGGTAGGAGCATCAGCTGTTTGAACATCGGTGTTTCTTGCCATGGAGGGCTTGGAATATATGGTGTTCGCGCTTTCTCTTACTTTTTTTTCGATATTTGCCGCAAATTCAGGATTGTTTTTCAAATATTCCTTAGTATTATCTCGTCCTTGCGCAAGCTTCTTGTCGCCGTAAGCAAACCATGAACCGCTTTTTTGAATAATATCAAGCTTAACAGCTAAATCAAGTATTTCACCTTCGTGTGATATTCCTTGACCATACATAACATCAAACTCAGCGTCTCTGAAAGGTGGGGCGATTTTATTTTTCACTACTTTGGCTCTGGTTCTGGAACCTATCATTTCCCCATTTGACTTTAACGTTTCTATCCTTCTGATGTCTATTCTGACAGAAGAATAAAACTTAAGTGCACGTCCTCCCGGGGTTACTTCTGGGTTACCGAACATTATTCCCACTTTTTCGCGAAGCTGATTTATAAAAATTGCCACGCAATTGGATTTTGATATTGCTCCGGCAAGTTTTCTTAAAGCTTGAGACATAAGCCTTGCCTGAAGTCCTACATGAGAATCGCCCATCTCTCCTTCAATTTCTGCTCTTGGAACCAATGCTGCAACGGAGTCCACGACTATTACATCTATTGCGCCTGAACGAACCAACGATTCGGTTATTTCAAGTGCTTGCTCACCGGTATCTGGCTGAGACACGAGCAATGAATCGAAATCTACCCCCAAATTAGACGCATAGACCGGATCAAGTGCATGTTCAACGTCGATAAAAGCTGCATTACCGCCATTTTTTTGACCTTGCGCTATACAGTGAAGCGCAAGAGTGGTTTTTCCTGAAGATTCAGGACCATAAATTTCAATAATTCTTCCTCTGGGGAGTCCGCCTATTCCTAAAGCTATATCTAGTGAGAGAGAACCTGTTGAAATAGCATCAACATGCATGGCTTCATTTTTACCGAGCTTCATTACCGCACCTTTGCCGAATTGCTTTTCAATTTGACTAAGTGCCGTTTCCAGTGCTTTGTTTTTGTCGAATGCCATAATTTTCCTCCTGGTATTTTAAATTTTAATTTTAAGTGCCTTTAATCTTTCTACTGCTTCTAAAGTTTCGCTGTGATTTCCAAATGCCGAGAATCTGAAAAAACCTTCTCCGTTAGAACCAAATCCGGCACCCGGAGTCCCTACGATATTGAATTTTTCAAGGAGATAATCAAAAAATTCCCATGATCCCATGTTGCTCGGACACTTAATCCATATATAAGGTGAATTTTCCCCTCCAATATGCCATATGTTAAGTTTAGTCATAGCGTCTGAAAGTATTTGAGCATTTTTTTTGTAGTACGCGACAGATTTATTTATTTGCTTTTGTCCTTCATCTGAAAGTGCTGCAAAAGCTGCACGCTGAGTAATATATGATACCCCGTTAAACTTGGCAGAAAGTCTTCTTACCCAGATGTCGCTTACTTTGGTTTCTCCGATTTTAAGTTCAGACGGAATTATGGTATATGCACACCTCAACCCTGTGAATCCTGCACTTTTCGAAAATGAGCAAAGCTCGATTGCACACTTTTCGGCTCCTTCGACTTCAAATATACTGCGGAGCAAATCGTCATTTTCTATAAAACATTTATAAGCGGCATCAAATAATATTATGGCATGATTATTTATTGCATATTCTACCCATTTTTTAAGCTGATCTTTGTTATATGTCGCTCCTGTTGGATTGCTTGGGGAACAAAGATAAATTAAGTTCGCTTTCACGTTTGGATCGGGCAGTGGCAAAAAGTTATTCTCTTGCGTGGCGTTCATATAACACACGTTTCTTCCCGACATGATACTCGCATCCACGTAAGCGGGATAGGTGGGGTTTGGAATCAGTACATTACCTTCGGCTGAAAATATATCTTGTAAATTGGCAGCGTCGTTTTTTGAACCATCAGATATGTAAACTTCATCTTTGCTGATTTCCATACCCGATTTTTTATAGCTATCGCTTATTGCTTCTCTTAAAAAGTCGTATCCTTCATGAGGACCATATCCCTTAAATGTTTCAGAAGACGCCATTTCATTAACGGCACTGTGCATTGCTTCAATTACAACTGGGCAGATTGGAAGGGTTACATCTCCAACTCCAAGTTTAATTATTTTTTTGTCGGGGTTATTTTTTTGATACTCATTTATTTTTCTGCGCATGTCAACGAAAAGATAGTCTTTTTTTAGTTTACTGAAATTACTATTAAATTTTATCATTCTCTTGACTCCTTAACAAATAAAATTTATTGGTTTTTAATGGCTGGAAGCCCGCACGAATTCACGAAATAACGGATGAGCATAATTGGGTCTGCTTTTAAATTCAGGGTGATATTGAACACCAACAAAAAACTTATGATCTATAAGTTCTATTGCTTCGACAAGAACTCCGTTAGGGGAAACACCGGTTATGCGCATGCCGTTTTTTTCGAATAACTCACGAAAATTATTGTTAAATTCATATCTGTGGCGATGGCGTTCCGAAATTTCAAGTTTGCCGTAACATCTGTACATCAAGGAGTCTTCTTTTATATGGCAAGGGTATGCTCCAAGTCGCATTGTGCCACCTTTTTGAGTCTGGTCTTTTTGATCGTTCATCAGGTGGATAATTTGATTTTTGCCGGTAGGATCAAATTCTTCGGAATTGGCATCTTCTATATTCAATGCGTTTCTGGCGAATTCTATTGCCGCCGATTGCATTCCAAGGCAAATTCCAAGATAAGGTATATTATTTTCTCTTGCGTAGCGTGCAGCAGTCAGCTTGCCCTCTATGCCTCTTCCGCCGAATCCGCCGGGTACAAGAATACCGTCACAATCTCCTAAAAGCTCCTTAACCGTATATTCGGTAACGATTTCGGAATCCACCCATTTTATATCCACGTTCGTGCCAGTTTCAAATCCTGCGTGACGAAGAGCTTCCGCAACCGAAAGATAAGCATCATGGAGGCGCACATATTTGCCTACGAGTGCAATTTTAGCGTTTTTACTGCGATTATCAATTCTTTCAAGCATTTTATTCCATTCGACCATATCACAAGGAGGACATTCGAGATTCAGTTCTCTGCATACGATATCTGAAAAATGACTCTTTTCAAGCATTGAAGGAGCATGATAAAGAGAAGCAACCGTTATATTTTCAATTACACAGTCAGGTTTCACATTGCAAAACAGCGAGATTTTTTCCCGTATATCGTCACCGATAGGTTCGTTGCATCTGGTTACAATAATGTCAGGGTTGATTCCAAGCGAGCGTAGCTCCTTTACGGAATGCTGCGTGGGTTTGGATTTGTATTCTCCCGAACTTGAAATATAAGGCACAAGGGTAACATGTATGAACAAGCAGTTTTCTTTGCCCACATCCAGCGAAATTTGACGTATTGATTCCAAAAACGGCTGGCTTTCTATATCTCCCGTTGTTCCGCCGATTTCGGTTATTACTATATCCGCCTTTGATTTTTTGCCAACGGAATAAATAAATTTCTTGATTTCGTTGGTTATATGCGGAATGACCTGAATTGTTTCGCCGAGATATTCTCCGTTTCTTTCTTTACAAAGAACGTTCCAGTAAACTTTCCCTGTTGTAAGATTTGAATATTTATTTAAATTTTCATCGATAAATCTTTCATAGTGGCCGAGGTCGAGGTCGGTTTCCGCCCCGTCTTCAGTTACGAAAACTTCACCGTGCTGATACGGGCTCATGGTTCCCGGGTCTACATTTATGTAAGGATCCAATTTTTGAGCCGTTACCTTAAGACCTCTTGATTTTAAAAGTCTGCCAAGCGATGCGGCTGTAATTCCTTTTCCAAGACCCGAAACCACTCCGCCTGTCACGAAAATATATTTTGTCATACTTCTACTTCTCCTTCAAAAACTTTTACTGCATTTCCTGTTAAAAATACTGCGTTGTTTGAATAATTAACAATAAGCTCTCCTCCGCGCAAATGCACTGTCACATCACTGTTTTTCTCACACATTCCATTTTCTACCGCAGCCACTACGCTGGCACACGCGCCGCTACCGCAGGCAAGGGTTTCGCCGCTTCCGCGTTCCCATACTCTCATTGCAATGTTTTCCTTATCTACAGAACTTACAAATTCTACGTTTACCCCTTCGGGAAACATCTGATGATTCGAAAGTTTTGAACCTGTATCTTTGACTTTTGCCGAATATACTTCGTTGCAAAATATCACGCAATGCGGATTGCCCATGGAAACACATGTAATGCGAAAGATATCATTATTAATTGTAATCGGTTCATTCACTACTTTTTCTTTTTGAAAAAGCATGGGAATATTCCTGGGGTTAAAATCTGCTTTACCCATATTTACTCTCACCAAAGCTTGACTTTGAGAATTCTCCAGAATATCAAGCGTTTTGACCCCGCTGAGTGTTTCTATTTTTATTGAATTTTTGTTTTTAACTATCCCTGTATCATAGAGATATTTCGCAACACATCTTATGCCGTTACCACACATTTTCCCTTCACTGCCGTCTTTATTGAAAATTCGCATTTTTGCATCTGCCACATTTGAAGGGTAGATAAGTATTATCCCGTCCCCGCCCACTGCGTAACGTCTATCTGACAAAACTGTACTGAGTTTTTCAGGGTTACTTATTTTTTGATTAAAACAATTTATGTAAATATAATCATTTCCGCACCCATGCATCTTAGTGAACTTTATTTCCATAGCCGCCTCCAAAACAATCTTATCAGAAAGACTTTATTTTATACGAAAATGAAGTGATTTACAATAGCTTTAACTAACGAACAACATGGTTTTGATTTTTTACAACAAAAATTAAAACCGAAGCTCTTTATCTACTAAAGCTACGGCTTTAAACCTTAAAAGCATTTATTTTTAAGTGTTGTTTTTATGAGCCGATTTCCCGCGTCTGGGCTCGGTTTTTTTCTTAAAGTCCGATAATTTCTCATCGCTTAATTTTTTGAATTTTGTCATCATATCTTCAAAACTATTTGCCGGAGAAACGTTGCGATTTTTTGATGCTTCGCGCGGTGAGTGAAAATTTTGTTTAGGCACAAAATTTTCGTTGGCTTTTTTAATGGAAAGTTCTACCTTTCCGTTGTTTCCTATATTTAAGATTTTGACCTTTACCATTTGGCCTTCTTGCACATGATCGTTAATTTCCTTAACAAACACGTTTGATATCTCTGATATATGAACAAGACCTACTTTTCCGCCCTCAAGCTCTACAAAAGCTCCGAATTTTGTTATTCCCGTAACTTTGCCTTCAATTATTGCCCCAACCTCGAGCCCCATAAAAAATTAACTTCCTCCCTAAAATATTTAATAGTATTATTCGGTTGAATTTTCAAAAACTCTTTTTCCGGAATTGCTTTTATCGGGATTTTTATTATTATCCGCTTCATCTATTTTATTTCTTATTTCTTCATTTTTACTTTTTTCGGTGCAAATTTGTTTGTTAACCCTTGCAAGTTCATCTTTTTTGTTTTTTATCTTCACTTGCTGATTTATAAACAAAAAAACCACATAAGCAATAAAAGACAACAAAACCAATTTTAAAACAAATTTTTTGCTCTTTTTTATAGATACTTTCATTGGTGTCGTACTTCCCTTATTTAAGTAAAAATCCGCATAAAAGCAGTATATATTATGCACTCTAACGCAGTGAAAATTCAAGCTGTTTTTGGTTTTTATATGAAAAACACAAATTACAGGTATAATTACAATGTTTTTTTGTCTATTTCCCCTGATTTTTCTCTTTGCCCATACTTAATTTTGCCAAAAATAGATTTCACTTTAAGATTTAAAAATTTTACCAATTTGCCGGAACATCTATAAATAAGTTCCCCTAAAGTTATGTGATATAATATCCAACCGATGCCTTCACCGGCAAGAATATAAAATCGAGCTTCGCCGCGATTAAATCCCAAAACAAATAAAAACGTAATCACACCGCTTATTATAAAGTATATCACATCTTGAACGAATATGGCAATATTTCTGGGATTTATCATCATTCTTATGATTCTGAAGAAATCATAAAGCAGACCAAGTCCCGCCCCCAAAACACACGAATATCCAAAAATCAAAAGCTGCATTGTAAGAGTCTCGTTCACTTATTTTTCACCTTACTTTTTTATTTAAATAGTCTGGAAAAGAGTCCGGCACTCGATCTTAATTTATTATCGGCATAAATAAGTGATGAAATTCTACCTGCAACTTCAAGGTCACCCAATTCAAGATTAAGCTTTTTTATGTTCAAATTTTCACCCTTGATTGTAAGTTCCCCAAAATCAGTATATGCTGTTATTGATTGATCATCAAAGCTGTCCACTTCAACAACGCCGCTCATAACCAGATTTTTTCTATTGTCTAAGGTTAGACAATGAGGGATTTTGACAGCGTTTTTGGATTCTTCCTTTATCATATTTATCTCCTCCAAAAGATATAAAATCTTATTTGGAAATATGTATGATAAAAATATACCAAAATAGTACTTCTAAGATTCTATAATTTTTTCCGCAGCTTTCATTATCCCTATTTTTGAACTGTAAAAATTTGTTCCTCCTTGCACCCATACCGCATAAGGTTCGCGAAGAGGTCCATCTGCCGAAAGCTCTATTGAAGATCCTGATATAAACGTGCCTGCCGCCATTACGACAGGGTTTTCATAACCGGGCATATCCCACGGTTCGGGAGAAACAAAAGAATCTATAGGAGATGCTTCCTGAATGCCTTTGCAAAAATTTACGAGGGCCCGCGAAGAACGCAGCACAACCGATTGAACTATATCGCATCGTTCGTCACTGTATTTGGGATAAACTTCATATCCGAGAAGTTCAAACAAAGCCGATGCGAATACCGCCGTTTTGAGTGCTTCTCCTACTGCGTGAGGCGCGTTAAATATACCCATGAAAATTTCTTTGTTAATTCCCAGGCTTGCTCCTATTTCCTTGCCTATTCCCGGAGCTGTTAATCTGTAAGCGCACATTTCAATTAAATTTTTTCTGCCCGCGATATATCCTCCTGTGGGAGCAACCCCTCCGCCGGGGTTTTTTATAAGTGAACCTATTATCAAATCCGCTCCATGTTCGGTAGGTTCTGTTTTTTGAACAAATTCTCCATAGCAATTGTCCACAATTACTATAATTTCATGGTCTGCGTTTTTTACAAGCGCAATGATTTCCGCAATTTGTTCACAGCTAAGCGAGTCTCTGAGTGTATATCCCCGAGAACGCTGAATGTATACTGATTTAAAATTTTCGGAAAGTTTTTTCTTTATATTTCTGTGATATATCTCTTTATTTTTTTCAAAATCAACGTACTCAAATTCAATATTGAAATCCTTAAGCGATCCAAAATTCATGCTTTTTGAATCAATTACATCCGATAAAGTGTCATACGGTTTACCCGTCACGCTGAGGATTTTATCCCCCGGTCTTAGTATCCCGAAAAGTGCGGTTGCAAGCGCATGAGTGCCACTTACAAAGTTATGCCGTACCAAGGCGTCTTCGGATTTAAAAATTTTCGCAAAAAGTTCGTCGAGTTTTTCTCTTCCGCGGTCATTGTACCCGTAACCTGTAGTACCTGCAAAATGGCTTTCGCTTACGCCGCAATCCATAAAAGCTTCTAAAACTTTTTCTTGGTTGTACTCCGAAATATTTTCTATTTCTTTAAATTTTTCTTTACTCATCTGCAAAGCAGATTTAGACATTTCGGTAAGTTTTTCATCAAATTTAAAAATTTCCAAGTTCCCCTTTTATTTAAAATTTCACATATTAAAGTAAAGCATAAAAATAAAATAAAATAAAGTACGATACACTTAAAAGTATCGTACTGTTAATTTTTTGTTTTTATCCCTCTTCAAGTCCTGTTTTTTTGCAAATCCACTTACCTAATTTGTGCCCCAGAACTCCTCCTGATAATGCTCCTAATGTTGTTCCTATTCCTGTTACTGCTCCCACTCCCAGTTTTAGTGTTGTATCTACATTGCCGGTCATCCTGGCGGTACGTTCAATGCGTTTTGTTATTGCTTCCATCCCTTTTACTCCTGCTGCAAGTCCACCCGTTCCTCCCATTGCTAATCCTACAACGGAACCAACTATAGTAGAAATAGCTTCTACAGTACCTCGTGCTACGCCTTTTCGTGTTAATGCTCCTCCTGAAACCTCTTCGAGTTCTTTTTTGTCAAGTACGTTGCTTTTTTTAAGCTGAGCTTCGATTTCGTTCATTAACTGAGCTAATTTTTTGTCGTCCATTTCAACATTTTCTGATTTAAATATTTCCTTAGCTCCTTCGACGAATTCTTTATCCGCCATTAAATTTTCAGCAAGTTTACCTTCTTTTACCAATTCTTGAATTTTTTCCATAACGTCAACTCCTTATTAATAACATGAGTCTATTTTAATTAAAATTTCATAAATAGTCAATAATGATTTGAATTAAATTGTGTAAAATTTATAATTTCATCCTTCGGGCGTAAAGTAAGATCTGTTTTCTTTCGTAATATTTTTCAGATCCAGAGTTCCTTTTTCGGACGGTCCTATCTTATTCATTATTATTTCTTTTGCGGTAAGTATTTTATAATCCAGATTTTCGCTTCCGCCTATCTCTATTTTTACCCTGTTATCGTAATTTATTGCTATATTTTCAAGGTCCGAAACATTTATTTCTTTAATATTATTCAGCCCGTTATTTTTAAAAGTGTTTGCTATGTTTGTAAACATTCCTTTTAAATTCTCGTTTTCATACACGATTTTCCCAATTTCCGAAACGGAAATTTTAGCTCCGATAATATTTATAATCTCTGGTGGTAGCTCAGCACGCTTTTCGAGTAACTTATCTTTTTCGCTTACGATTAGGTATTCATTTTCGACGCAAAGCGAATACGCAGGGTTGGCGGTATCCACAATTATTTTAATTTTATCGGGTAACTCTTTCTTAACGCTCACACCGTCAACGTAAGAAAGAGATTTATATATCTTTTCTTCAGCTTTGTAGGTGTTTACAAAAATAAGACTGCTGCCATTATTTATTTCACTGCAATTTATTATCTCTGAGTTATCATATTTCGTATTTCCTTCGATCGTGATGCTATGAACAGAAAAAAAATTATTCAAAAGCAAGTTGATCGCAAAAAACAACACAGCGATAATCGAAAAACACGAAAATAAAATAAAAATTCTTTTAATTAAGAGTTTTATTTTTTTCGACTTTTTTTTTCGCAAACGTTTTACAATTTTAAAATTCCTGCTTTTTTTTACTAATTTTTTATTCATATACGTCACCTTCAAATTCTTTTTACAACAGCTCCGATTTTACACAAATTATCTTCTATATTTTCATATCCGCGATCTATATGATTAAGCCCGGATATTTCTGTGACGCCTTCAGCGCTAAGCCCGGCTACAACAAGTGCTGCCGCACCTCTTAAATCTGCAGCGGTTACATTGGCTCCCGACAATCTCTTAACTCCCTCGACTATGGCCACTTTATCTTCAACCTTTATGTTGGCACCTAGTCTTAAAAGTTCCCCTACATGTTTATAACGGTTTGAAAAAATATTTTCAACAAACATACTTGTTCCGTCAGCCACTGTGGTCATTGCCATGACAGGAGCTTGAGCGTCGGTTGGGAATCCGGGATATGGCATAGTGCGGATAAGACGGTTAAAATACGGTCGTGCCGGGGAATCAATTGTTAAGATATTTTTCCCTTTTTGTTTTATTATACATCCTGCTTCTTCGAAAATAGGAATAACTGAACTTATATTATCGCTTATAATATTTTTTACAACTAAATTTCCTGCTGTTGCCGCGGCTGCAGCCATGTATGTAACAGCCACTATTCTGTCCGGTATAATAGTGTGCTCTGTTCCGTGAAGAGCATCTACTCCTTCAATGACAAGAGTACTTGAATCGGAGCATTCTATTTTTGCTCCGCACTTATTAAGAAAATTAACAAGATCCATTATTTCGGGTTCTTTTGCAGCGTTCGTAAGTACTGTTATACCCTTGGCTTTAACTGCTGCAAGTATTAAATTTTCTGTTGCTCCGACACTCGGAAATGAAAGAGCAATGTTACACCCTGCAAGCCCCGCACCTATATCGCATTCTAAAAAGCCATGACTTTCGTTAATCCTAAGCCCCATTTGCCTTAGTCCGTCAAGATGTAAATCTATTGGCCTAGGCCCTAGTTCGCAACCTCCCGGCAGGCAAAGTTTTGCGTTGCCGGTTGCGGAAATAAGAGAGCCTAAAAATATTATAGACGATCTCATCTCTCTCATCAAGAAATCAGGAATATCATTTTTGGATATATGTCTTGAATTTACCACAAATGTATTATTTTCGAAAGTTACTTTACATCCCAAGTAACTTAGTATTTGACTTGTAACTTTAACGTCAGATATATTAGGGCAATTATGAATTATACATTCATCCGCACACATTACAGACGCTGCCAAGATAGGCAAAATACTGTTTTTAGATCCCTGAATTTTCACTTCTCCTTCTAAGCGCCGAGATCCTTCTATTACTAATTTTGGCACTCATTAATCACCCTCCCGAAAAATTTTAGCCGAAATTTGAGCAGTCATGGTTTTTAATACCAAATTTTCGCACTGCATCAAATTCATTTATATTGGCTATAGTATTCGTAAGGAGTTGTCCGTTGATAATAGTTTTTAACTTTATATATATGCCTTTAAGGCTTGACTTTATGTTGTAAATAAATGTATTCTATTTTGAGAATATTTTTGTACTTCAAAATTTTACTTATTAAATTATCTTCCGGAGGGACATATTGAATAAAAAATTAAGCTGGAAAATCATTTTTAATATAATTACTTTACTGATACCCGTTGGTTTTATAATATATTTTTTCACTTCCGAAAACGGATTTATGTCACTTGCCGAAAATGCAGCTAATTTTAATTGGTGGTGGATTGTGGTCGGGGTTAGTTGTCAACTCTTAAATGTTTTTATTGATGCCTATGTACTTTTTAAATTCACAAATAATTATGATAAGAGCTATACGCTGAAAAAATCTTTAAAAACCACAGCTGTGGGTCAGTTTTTCAGTGTTATAACTCCCGGTGCGATAGGCGGTCAACCAATGCAGCTTTATTCTATGAAAAAGCAAAAAATTGATACGGGAGTAGCAACATCTTCTTTAATGCAGAAATTTTTGGTTTACCAAAGTGTGATTACGGTCTATAGTTTGATTGCGCTTATTTGTAATCTTGATATTTTCCGCGGAAATTTCAGCGGAATAATGATGGGGCTTTCTGCGTTTGGCTTTTTATCTCATGCTATCGTAATTATTTTTGTTTTCATGTTTTCATTTAATAAAAGGCTAACCTTATCAATAATAGATTGGGTATTTAATTTTTTGCATAAAATTAAATTAATGAAAAATGTTTCGGAAAAAGAAAATAAAGTAAAATCGCAATTGGAAAATTTTCATGAAAGCAACTCAAAACTTTACAAAAACAAGAATATGCTTATAAGTGCATGCATACTTACGACGATTCAGCTCACACTTATATTTGCAATTCCTTACACAGTATATCGAGCATTTAATCTCTACGGGGCGAGTGTTTTCGATATGATAACCGGTCAAGCATTTGTGGTAATGATTTCATCCTTCGTTCCTCTTCCAGGGGGTTCGGGTGCGGCAGAAGGATGTTTTTATGTATTTTTCGGAATCTTTTTCACGGAAAGCACTATAAAATCTGCTATACTTGTATGGAGAATTATAACTTATTTTATGAGCATATTAATATTTGCACCTTTCTCGCGGGTAGGAAGTATCTCGGATACAGCAAAAACTCTTGAAGATATTGAGAATAATTTTTAGGAAATATAAATTTAAGGAGAAATTTATATGTTTAATCCTGCTATAAGTCTGGTTATACCTGTATATAACGTCGAAAAATATTTAGAAAAGGCGCTGGAATCAGTTCAGAACCAGACTTTTAAAAATTTTGAAGTAATTATAGTGGATGACGGGTCTACTGACAAAAGTATAGATATAATAAAAAAATTTTGTCGAAATAATGAAAATTTTATTTTTTTAACTCAAGAAAACAAAGGCCCAGCAGCAGCAAGAAACAAAGCTTTGAAAGCATGTCGTGGAGATTATATAGGTTTTATGGACAGCGATGATTATCTAGAGCCGGAATTTTTGAAGTCGCTTTATAATGCCGCGGTTGAAAACGACGCTGATATCGCATGCTGTAATTTCAATCTTTACTATCCCGAAAAAGATTTAAAAATATATATGCCGTTTACATCTTTCCCGGGGATATACTCAAAAACAAAAGCACTCAGAAAACTGATTTTAGATATGGGTATTCATTATTTTGTATGGAACAAACTTTCCAAAAGAGAGCTTTTTTTCAATAATAATCTTACTTTTGATGAAATGTATTTTGAGGATATATCTACTTCCCCTAAATTATTTTATTACGCTGATAAAATTGTTCTCTTAGGGAAATCGCTTTATAATTATACGAGCAGAAGCACAAGTATACTTCACTCCATGAATGTTGTTAAGATAAACGATTTTATTAAATCGCTCGGGGTTATAAGGAATTTTTTAGAAAACGAAAAAGTTTATAAAGATTACAACAATCACGTTTGGATATATTCTCAGAAAGTAAAAATTGTAAGCTATTATTATATTCTTATGCTTCATGCCAAAGCTATGAATTTTAAGGGTTTTTTGGAAAACATGAGCGCAGCTACTAAATCCATAGATTATTTCGCAGGAGATTTTTTTAAACCGGTTGAAGGCGAAAAACCTCTTGAACTTATTCACACTGTAAAAAATCCCCCGAAGATAATTAAAATCAAAAAAATAAAAAAAAATAAAATTAATTAAAAATCAAAAACGCGGCGAATTTAATTTTGCTGTTTTTTGTTGACGTCTGTTTATTTTTTGGTATATAATATACAAAATATTAACAAGGAGGTTTCGAAATGGAAAAAATTCAAGAATTAGTAAAAGAAGGCAAGCTTGCTGAAAATTTAATGGCGGATAAGGAATTCGTTGAAGGAGCTAAAGAAATATTAAAATCGGAAAAAATTGAAATGGATGACAAAAAATTAGCTCAGTTAATGAATGAAATTGAAACTCAGCTTAAGAAAGGCAACATGCTGGACGACAAAGAACTTGAAGAAGTTTCGGGCGGACTAACGGGGAAAGGTGTGGGCGCAGACATTATAAAAACCGTGTCTACTCTGGTCGGAATTAGATTAGGAGGTTTCGCAGCACACGCCACCGGAGTAAGTATTGCGGGAGGTAGCGAAAAATTTAAAGAGCAACTAGAACGATATGTACAGGATACGCAAGAATACCTAATTGACCTTAAAAAAAGTGCTTCAGATCCAACGTATAAATCAACAAAATCTATGCCTTTTAATGCCACGGTAATAAGCGTCGGAGCAGGAGGTATTGCAGGCAATGTCGTCGGAGGAGTAGCTGGTTACCAACTGGGAAAATGGATTTGCAAAAAAACAGGACTTGAAGAAGAATAAAATTAATTAAAAATCAAAAACGCGGCTAATTTAATTTCGCTGTTTTTTGTTGACGTCTGTTTATTTTTTGGTATATAATATACAAAATATTAACAAGGAGGTTTCGAAATGGAAAAAATTCAAGAATTAGTAAAAGAAGGCAAGCTTGCTGAAAATTTAATGGCGGATAAGGAATTCGTTAAAGGAGCTAAAGAAATATTTAAATCAGAAAAAATTGAAATAGATAACAAAAAATTAGCTCAGTTAATAAAGGAAATTGAAACTCAGCTCAATAAAGGCAACGTGCTGGACTATAAAGAACTTGAAAAAGTTTCGGGCGGAATGACCAAGCAAGAATTTGATACCCTTAAATTTAAGAGAGTAGAATTTTATACCACAGTTGCAATAGGAACAATATTTGCGGCAACAGGGGCGTTAATAGGTGCCAATGAAAACGTGATAAAATTGTCAGAAAAAATTAAACCTTTAGATGGTACTCCCGGTACAACTCGTCACAAAGGTGCTCATCTTACTCGTGGATTTAATCTGGCGTTGTCTAGTTCTGTTGGAGGTGTAACCATCGGATTATATTTGGGCAAGAAATTGAGTAGATGGATTTGCGAAAAAGCAGGACTTAAAGAAGAATAAAATTTAAAACTTGAATTAATTAAGATTTTCCGGGAAACAATAATTCCATGGAAAATCTTAATTTTAACAACAAAATTTCAAAATTATATAAATCAAAAAAAACAAAAATTATCGTCAGCATTATTTTGTTTTTAACTTCATTAGGAATCCTGATATATTTTTGTGTAGCGGATAATAATATTCTGAAGTTATTGGAAATATTGCCACGTTTAAATTTTTTTTGGTTGTTTGCGGCTTTTTTGTCAATGATACTGTCATGGTATTTCGACAGCAAGGTTATAAGCGAAACCGCTTCTTTGGTTTACTTCAGAAAACACAGCGGCTTATTTTTTTTTAGAATAACAATGATTGGTCAATACTTTACTTTCTTAACCCCGATGGGTGTAGCGGGTCAACCGATGCAGGTTGTGGAGCTTTGTAAAAACAAAATACCACAAAGCACTGCTATTATTATCATGACAAGAAAATTTTTTATATATCAGTCTACTCTTGCGGTTTATTCATTGATAGTTAGTGCATTTTA
The DNA here is from genome assembly GCA_964610685.1 of uncultured Eubacteriales bacterium. Lineage (GTDB taxonomy): Bacteria > Bacillota > Clostridia > Oscillospirales > Acutalibacteraceae > UMGS1491. Next base: position 19,286 of record CAZSYK010000002.1, on the reverse strand, counting down.
TTTCAATTATTTACAATATCATTGCCCTGAATTAACTCTATTTTTATTTATTGGAATTATATTCCAGTGTTTTATAGTCTTACTGATCGTGATATTTTCAATAAATAAAAATTTAATTTTAAATGTGTTTAAATATGTGCTAGTATTGCTGTCTAAAATAAATATTTTAAAAAACTATAATAAAATATTGGCTGCGGCAGAATCCAAGTTGGATTTTTTTGCGCGAAGCAATAAATTTATAAACAAAGATAAAAAAGCAAATCTTAAGCTATATTTTTATACTTTTCTGCAGCTTACGTTTCTGCTTTCGGTTCCTTTTTTTGTTTATAAATCATTTAATCATGCAGAAATGCAAATTTTTGAAATTATATGCACGCAATCTGTAGTGAATACTGTTTCATCATTTACACCATTGCCCGGGTCGGCGGGCACTGCGGAAAAAGGATTTATAATTCTTTTCGGGTCGTTTTTTTTATCAAGCGAAATTACAGTGGCAATGATACTTTGCAGATTTATAAATTTTTACTTTGGTATTGTTTTGGGGATGATTTTTTATAAACTACCTTTCAAAAAATCAAAAAAATTACGTAAAATTTAAATCTTAAAATTAAGTCCGGTTTCATTAACTTTAGGAGCTATGGAAAGGGAAAAATCTTTGTCAATATGCATACCGTAACTGTTTAAATGATAAAGTGCTGTTTGAAAAGCAAGATCCGGCAAATTATTATGAGCACTAAGATGAGACAAAATTATATTTTTTGTGCCTTGATTTACAAGGGAAGGAAGAATTTCCGAACAAGACTCATTTGAAAGATGCCCATTATCAGAAAGAATACGCCTTTTTAGATAATATGGATACGGTCCATTCTGAAGCATCATCGTATCGTGGTTGGATTCCAAAACCACCATTTCACAACCTTTTAAAGCATTTTTCACGCTTTCGGAAACATATCCAAGGTCTGTGCAAACCGCGGCTTTTTCGCCACTTGATGAAGCGAATACGTATCCAAGACCATCAACACAATCATGAGAAATAGGGAAAGTTCTGACCGATGCAAATCCAAGGTCCGTTTCTTTTTTGGAAACAACATTGCATAAACTGTGATTATCCATCATACATTTAGATTTTGCCGCCTGTATTGTACCATCTGAACCATAAATTTTTATATTATAGCGACGAGAAAAAGTTTTAAGACCTATAACGTGATCAGTATGTTCATGTGTTAAGAATATTGCTTTTATGTTATCTATATCAATATTATTTTCAAATAAAGATTTTTCTATCTGTTTAGCGCTGCGCCCTACATCAACAAGTATTCCTTTGTTATCGGAAAATCCAATATATGTAGAATTCCCGCTGCTCCCACTATACAGCGGGCATAATGTGACCATTGGCTTTACCCTCCGCCGATATTTTTATATTGTAACAATGTGAAATTATAATTTATTAAATATCATAAAACTGATGCTTCTATAGATTTTTCTTCCGTAGTAACTTTTTTTATGTCCGCTCCAAGACTGATTAATTTTTCTACTATATTCTCATATCCTCTTTCAATATGCTGAATTTCGTCGATAGTCGTAACGCCTTGAGCACTTAAGCCCGCAATAATAAGAGCTGCTCCCGCACGCAAATCCGTTGCTTTAACCGGTGCACCTTTTAACTCCTCCACGCCTTCTATTACTGCCATTCTTCCGTCTACTGAAATTTTGGCTCCCATACGATGTAATTCTTCAACATAGCGAAATCTATTATCCCATACCGCTTCATTAACCATACTTGTCCCCTCGGCTTTTGACAGAAGCGTGGTTATCTGAGGTTGCATGTCAGTAGGAAAACCCGGATGAGGCATTGTTTTCACATTGCATTTTTTCAGTGGTTTACTGCATGAAACTCTTATAGATTCATCAGACTCTTCTATATCAACATTCATTTCTTCCAGCTTAGCTGTTATGGATTCCAAATGTTTTGGTATGATGTTTTCAACAATAACGTCCCCACCTGTAGCAGCTGTAGCAACCATATAGGTTCCGGCTTCAATTTGGTCAGGAATAATCGAATAAGTAACACCTTTTAGCGATTTTACACCGCGTATTTTTATAACGTCGGTTCCCGCCCCGAAAATATCGGCACCCATACAATTTAAAAAGTTTGCAAGATCTACAATATGGGGTTCTTTAGCTGAGTTTTCTATTACAGTAAGACCTTCGGCCTTTACAGCCGCAAGCATAATATTAACGGTTGCTCCCACAGAAACAACATCAAGGTATATATGAGTTCCCACAAGCTTTTCGCATTTCACTTTAACCATGCCGTTTTCCAAGCTGTAATCTGCTCCTAAAGCCACAAATCCCTTAAGATGCTGATCGATTGGTCGAAGGCCGAAATCGCACCCACCAGGCAAACACACGTTGGCTTCTGAAAATTTACCTAAAAGCACACCTAGAAGATAACATGAAGCTCTCATATTTCTCATAAGTTCAAACGGAGCCACTGAAGAAACCATTTTTGTGGAATCAATTTCAATCGTGTTTTTATTTATGAGTCTTATATTTGCGCCCATATCGCTTAAAATTCTGCACATCAGGGTTATGTCCCTGATATTCGGAACATTTTCTATTCTACAAATTCCATCGGACATCGCTGCCGCCGGAATAATAGCTACCGCGGCATTTTTAGCTCCGCTTACAGAAACAATACCTTTTAATTTTTGACCTCCGGATATAACTATTTTATCCAAAGTGCCACACCTCTAATCCATTAAACTTTTTTATATTATAATTTACTTTTATTTTACCCTATATAAGGGGAAAAATTAAGTTAGAAACTCACATGCAAAATGTTACACTTTTTACAAATTATACCTGGTTATCTCACATACTCTTCGTTTTCATCAAATGCAGGCTGATTGCTTTCGGGAGAGTCGTCTTTATAATCATAAGATTTTAATTTTTTAACATTATTTGAAGAAGCATCGAAATCTACTTCATACACCCTATATTGTGATCCGTTTATATTTACATTCACGGTTTTTTTGCCACTTGTGCCCTTCACATACAGCGAGTAAGTTCCATATAAAGAAGGATTAACTGTTTTAGTGCTGTCGAGCACACCATTTATATAGGAAGTAATCGTTACATTTTTGTTGACTGTGGAAGGAAGATCCACTACTATTTCAATATTTTTTTCTCTTTTAACACCTGAACTTACAGTAAGTTTAACCACTGAATCTTTTCCTATGGATACGCCGGGAAGCGGATCTGTTGAAATTATAGTATCCTTGGGCTTATCGCTGCTTTCGTAAACAATATTATCATAAACTTTAAGACCGGAAGAAACTATTTCGTTTTTAGCTACGTTTAAAGACTTGTTTATAACGTCAGGCACATTTACTTTTTCCTCGGCAGGACCTTTACTTACATAAAGCCTTACCGTGGAATCCGCAGTTACCTTGCTGCCTTCCTGAGGGTCTACATTACATACCACTCCAACTGTGGTTTCTTCGTCAACGACCATAAGCACTTCGCTTTTAAGACCTGCATTGGAAATTTTAGCTTTTGCAACTTCTTCCGTAAGACCTTTAACTGTAGGCACTGTTACCAACACGCCGGAACTGTTCACTTTTAAAGTGATTGTAGCTCCTTCTTTTATTTTTTTGGAATTCGGAAGCGGATCTTGATCTATTATTATACCTTCAGGTTTAGTGGAATCATAAACAGATTCGACTTTCCATACAAATTTATATTCCGGATTATTTTGAACCTCAGAAAGCTTTATACCGATCAAATTCGGAACATCCACGTCTTTTGCGGCGTTATTTCCGCAGGAATTAAACATAGTTATGAAAACAAATATAAGAGCGAATAGCGCTACCGCGGCAGTGATTCCGCCGGCAATGATACCTGCTTTTGATTTCTTCTTCTCATCATCTCTATAATTATATTCATCTCCATATTCGGTTTGTTTTCCACGAATATTATTTATAGCTTCAACATATTTTGTTGGGTTATCATCTACAAAATATTTATATTCAAAACGCATTTGAGGATCATTTTGAAATTTTTCTATGTCGCTTATCATATCGTCTGCAGAAGCATAGCGATTGGCAGGAGTTTTTTCCATGGCGTGGAGGGTTATTTCTTCAAGCCCTTCAGGAATATCTGGGTTTATTTCTCTAAGAGGTTTGGGCTTGGTTTGCATTTGCATAATTGCAACCGACACAGCATTATCTGCTTCGAATGGCAATTTACCTGTAAGCATTTCATAAAGCATAACGCCCACGGAATAAATGTCGGCTTTTTCGTCTATTGCGCTTCCTTTTGCTTGTTCAGGCGAAATGTAGTGAACCGACCCTATAGCTCTGTCGGTCATAGTCTGGGTTTCGTTTCGGGAAAAACGTGCTATTCCGAAATCCGTAACTTTTATAGTTCCGTCTTTAAAAAGCATTATATTTTGGGGTTTTATGTCCCGATGTATGACCCCTTTACTGTGCGCATGTTGAAGAGCCGATAAAATCTGATGTATAAAATGAACCGTGTCTTTCCAGTTAACAGTTTTTTGCTGAGATATAAATTCCTTTAAAGTTATGCCATCGATATATTCCATGACTATATACTGGATTTTGGTTCCAAAGCTCACATCATAAACTTTGACAATATTAGGGTGTGACAATACCGCGATCGCTTTTGATTCATTTTTAAATCTGCGGATAAAATCCTTGTTGCCAAGAAATTCATCTTTAAGTATTTTAATTGCAACAATTCTGTCTTCTATTACATCATAGGCTCGGTAAACTACTGCCATACCTCCCACACCGATGAGTTCTTGTATTTCATATCTTGCATCTAATCTTTTTCCTGTATATTTATCCACGGTTTTCTCCCCTATCAAAATTAAATTTATAGGATGACGTCAAATAATAATATCTGAATTTAATATCTTATAACAGAAACCGTTATGTTGTCACTACCACCGCGTTTATTCCCCTCACTTATCAATTTATCAACGACCAAAGAAAAATCACTCTGATTGCAAATTTTATAAATTTCTTTTTCAGACAAGTGATTTGTAAGACCATCGGTACATGATAATACCACATCACCTTTTTCCAATTTAGTCCGAGTGTAATCGATTTTAAGATCAGGGTTTACACCAAGCGCTCGTGTGATTATATTTTTTTGAGGATGATTTTTGGCTTCTTTTGGTGTTATCTCGCCGCTGTCGATCATTTCCTGAACAATAGAGTGATCTTTGCTCAATTGTTTTATTTTTGATTTATTAACAAGGTATACACGACTGTCCCCTGCATGTACAACATGAAGGTCATCTTTTGTTACAACACATATAATTACAGTGGTTCCCATACGTTTAAGATTCTCAGTGTTTTGTGCTTTTTTGAAGATTATTGAATTTGCTTCCTGAACAGCAGTATACATTATTTGTTTTATTTTTTCCGAATCTTCTTCCCCGACCAAGTGACTGTCTAAATATTTTGTGATTTCTTCCACTGCCGTATGGCTTGCAATGTCTCCTCCGTTAGTTCCGCCCATCCCGTCACATACGACGGTCCAGACACGGCTTTCTGAAATTTTTTTAATATTTACCGCATCTTGATTGGTTTTTCGCACTTTCCCGATATCCGTTTTACTGTAAAATTCCACTTCTTAATTCTACCTCCTCTTGCAGATGTTTGCGTTTAAGCTGACCACAAGCTGCTTCGATATCTTTCCCGAGCGTTCTTCTTATTGTTGAATTAATGCCTTCTTTTTCGAGTATATCTTTAAATGCATATATTCTGTTTTTAGAGCTCTTTTTTAAGCTTTCGCTATCCTCAGATTCGTTAAGAGGAATTAAATTCACATGGCATAACATCCCTTTTAACAACGATGCAAGTTCGTAAGCACATTTTGAAGTATCGTTTAAATTTTCGATCATAGCATATTCAAAAGAAATTCTTCTACCCATTGAATTAATATAATGCTTACATGCTTCCAATAACTTATTTATATCCCATCGTCTGTTTATTCTCATTATCCGGTTTCGTATATTGTCGTTGGACGCATGTAGTGAAACAGACAAAGTAAGCTGCATTTTTTCTTCCGATAATTTATAAATCTTGTCCACAATTCCGCATGTGGATAAAGAAATATGTCTCATACCTATATTCATATGTTCTTCGGAAGATATTAATTTTATGAATTTTATAACATTATCGTAATTATCAAGCGGTTCGCCCATGCCCATAAGCACAATATTTGAAACTTTAATATCATTGTCCGTTTGCGCAAGTTCTACTTGAGAGATCATTTCAGATGGCGTTAGATTTCTTGAAAACCCACTTTTACCCGTTGAACAAAAGCTGCATCCCATTTTACATCCGACTTGTGTGGAAAGACAAATAGAATAACCGTGATTGTATTTCATAAGCACTGCTTCAACAAGTTCTTGATCCGGAAGTTCAAAAAGATATTTTACGGTTTCGTCAGATGACACTCTTTTGTTTTTAATTTTAACGGTAGGAATAAAATAAAGATTTTTCAGCGTATCGCGTAAATTTTTGTGCAGGTTTGTCATTTCATCGAAAGACCGTGCTCCTTTTGCAATCCATGAATAAACTTGGGATGCCCTGTAAGGCTTCTGAGAAAGTTTAATAAAATCGTCGGTTATTTCATCAAGGGACATCGACTTTATATCTTTTATACTCATACTATAAGCCACAGCACCTCCAAAAAATCTATTAAAGGGACATCGACTTTATATCTTTTATACTCATACTATAAGCCACAGCACCTCCAAAAAATCTATTACCTGTATTATATATCAATGTAAAAAGCTGTCAAGTTTAAAGCCGTCACAGTGGCTGGCAGGAGCCCTCCGAATCCTTGGTAAGCATGGATATTACACCATTATAAATTTCACCAGGATTTTTATAAAAATTGTCTCTTATCATGGAAGCCGCATTTATGTCAGGCGCATAAAGCATAAGTTCGAGCATATTGAAATCTCCTCCCGAGATACTGCAAGTAACGTTATAACCCCAACCTGTTTTTTTAATGGTAACTTTATTCTCTTGCTCGCTTTTAACTCTTTCAAGATATAACTCCGCACTTTTTAAAGTTTTTTCCTTTACGGAAGCAGGAAGCGTGTCGCTTAATTGCTCCACTATCATTTTACCGCTTTCGGTTATCACATAATAATTATTATCCTCTTGATCGGCAGCTATATTATTATTCGCTACCATTTCGGAAAATGCCTGGCTTGCTTCAAAATAATTGGCAAGACCATAATTTTGCAAAATAGAAGTAATGTCACTTTTTTTTAGCGGCTTTTTAAGTTTGTCTAAAATAAAACAAATGAGTATTTTTATCTCTTGCTTTTTGTTCAAACCTCCCGGGTATACACCTTCGGTAAAAGTATCTTTTTCCATCATTATACTCCTTTGGTTGAATTTGTATTAAAATAGTGTTACAATATCGAGAACGAACTTTAAATTGCATATTAAATTTTTTCGGCATCTTTTTCATGAAAATTTATTTTGTATTTTTCGCCAAGTTTGTTTACTGATGCGTTAACCGTGCTTTTCGCTTTACTTGCATATTTGTTTTGGCACCATACTTTAAGTTTGATAAATATCTTATTATCTTTTTGAACTTTTATTTCTATCTCAGGTGAAGGTATATGAAGTATTTTGTTATTTAAAATAAATTCCTTTTCAAAATATTTATTAAACTCTCCATATTTATCGGTAAAACTATCTGATTCATAAGCAGCTTCTATTAAATCAATATTATACTCGCTTTTGCGGCTTATATTGTTGGCAATCAGCCTTGAATTTGGGATTATGACTGTCTTGTTTTCACCTTCAGCTTGTAGTGTGGTAAACATCATTTCAATATTTATTACCGTTCCCTTGGTATTTTCAAATTCTATGTAATCTCCAATATGTATGGGCTTATTAATAACCAAAATTATTCCACTCACAATATTTGACAAACTGTCTTTAAGCGAAATTCCTATCGCGACAAGAGAAGCGCCCAAAGCGGCAAATAAAGAAGTGACGTTAAGCCCCATATGCCCCAAAACCATGATCACAAGAATAACTCTTAACGAAAATTTAAGCAGTGAATCCAGAAAAGATGCAATTCCTGTGTCAGAAATAGCTTTTTGAAAAAATATCAAAACAAGTGTGCAAAGTTTATTTATGAAAAACCATCCCACAATTAATATAAAAAAGCATTGTGCCAAAGTAAGTGACCAATTTATCAATGATGGCTTCCAATAATTAAAAGCATCCGCAAAAAAATCCATTTATTACCATACTCCTTTTATTTTATTATATCATGTCTTGTGAATTTAATAAAACTTTACATATCAAAGAAAGGAAACAGCAATGTATAATAAAAAATTCAAATTTTTATCCCTGATTTTTCTGGCAACTTCCATATTGTTTTTGAACATCAACGCTTTTGCATACCAACCGGAAACAAAATCCAAAGAAGCAAGTTGCCACCCAAACGATAAAGCATCAATAAGTTTTATTATTGATGGGAACGAATCTAAAATCATTCCGGAGCCTTTTAAATGTGAAGTGAAATTTGACAGCAACAATTTAAAATACAGTAAAATAAATTGCATCGGAAACATAAAGCGAACCGACATCAAGGTTGAGAAAAACGAGGGTTATTTAAATATATTTTACAATCCCAAAAAGCCAAGAGAGATAATTCTTAAGGACGACAAATCCGAGATGTTCGAAGTGATGTTTACTGTTAAAAACAAAGTTCTTTCAGGAACAACAACGATACACACTGATTTTAAAAATATAGGTTGCGAATCTTTAATATGTTCAAGCGATTCAAATTTAAATATTATAGGTAACCCTGGAATGGGAAATTGCAAACTTAAATCCTTGAGCAGTGCTCAAGGTGATGTTTCACCCGAATTTAGCCCGGATGTTTTTGACTATGCTATGGAGGTTCCGGCGGAAATTCAGAACGTTGAATTTAGCGCACAGCCCATGAGCGAAAATTTATCGGTGAAAATAAGCCGTAGAAAACTTGCCGCTCCCGACAAAATTACCAATGTAAAAATAACCGTTTCCGATAAAAGCCTAAGAATAAAATCGATTTATAATATTCAAATAAAAAGGTCACCGAAAGATAATTTAAAAGAACCTAAGGAAAGCAAAAAAAAAGAAACGTCGCCAAGCAAAGCAAAAAATAAAAATAAAAACATAAACAAAAAATCCAAAAAACCTTCAAAATATGACTGCACTGAGGTTAACAGCCAGAACTGCAGCGATGAACTTGAAACAGAAAACACAGAATCCATAAACGCTCCGAGCACAATTTCTTTTAAAAACAACTCCTTTAGAGTTTATTGTATAGTTATATTTTGTTTGTTGTTATCTGCCACAGCAACTTATTTCATTATTAAATTTGTTAAATATCGAAAAAATTTGTCTGAAAAATCAAATAATTCTCTTAACAATGATTTGAAAAAATAGTATAATATCTCCATTTAATAATTCATAGTTTGGTAATAAAATTAAATTATTTTCTTGGAGGTAATTACAGATATATTAATCTGTGAGTAATAATATGATCAATTATTTTATCAAAAAATTCATTAATGATGTGGATAATCCTAATGACTTAGCCGTAAGAAGACGTTTCGGAATGCTCAGCGGTATAGTCGGAATTATATGCAACATAGCTTTATCTATAGGCAAATTTTTTGTGGGACTCCTAACATCTTCGATAGCGGTAAGCGCCGATGCGTTTAACAATCTTTCCGATGCCGTATCGTCCATTATCACTCTTATATGCTTTAAAACTTCCGACAACCCCGCAACCAAAGACCATCCGTTCGGATATGGACGAATAGAATACATTTCCGGACTTATAGTTTCCATGGCTATAATATTCACGGGAATCGAGTTCACAAAATCATCTATAGAAAAAATTTTCGACCCCGAGCCTGTTTCCTTCAGTATGATATCTGTAGTTATACTTTTTGGATCTCTGATAGTTAAACTATGGCTCGGAGCGTTTAACAAAAAAATCGGAGACATCATTAATTCCACAGCCATGAAAGCCACTGCTTTTGACAGTATACTTGATGCGGTTATCACTATAACCATACTCTTGGGAATGGGAATTACATATTTTACAGGAGTTTCTGTGGATGCTTATACGGGAATTATCGTGGCGCTTTTTATAATTTTCACCGGTATCAGCATGATAAAAGAAACTGTAAGCCCGCTTCTCGGGCAATCACCCAGCCCCGAGTTTGTTAAAGAAATCAATAATGTTGTTCTGTCTTCTCCGGATATTCTGGGAATGCACGAGCTTATAGTTCATAATTACGGACCGGGAAGAAGTGTTATTTCGCTTCACGCCGAAATGCCCGCCAATAAAGATATCATGATTCTTCATGAATCTGTCGACACGGTAGAAAAAAAGCTTAAAGCCGAATTCGGATGCCAAGCTATAATTCATATAGACCCCATAGAAACAGATGACGAAGTAGTAAACGCCATGAGAAATAAACTTTCAAAGCTCGTAAAGCTCATACATAAAAACGCTAAGGTTTATGACCTCAGAATTGTGCCCGGAAACGCGCCGACTCTACTCTTCTATGTTTCTGTTCCATATGATCTAAAACAAACGAATGAAGAAATAACAAATGCAATAATTTTAAGCGTTAAAGCAATCGAACCTTTATACGAGTGCATAATTGAAATAGACAGAAATTACTTTGACTCTCAGCCGTCACAAGATATTTAAGGAATGAAAATTGATGCAAATTAACAGAACAGACGAAAAATTTATGCTTGACGCTTTAGAAGAAGCCAAAAAATCCGAAGCTGAATTGGAAGTCCCAGTGGGAGCGATCATAACTTTTGAAAATAATATCATTGCTATGGGAAGAAATCGACGTGAACTTTCTAAAAACGCTCTTTCGCATGCCGAAATCGAAGCAATAAATAACGCCTGCGAATTCTTGAAAAGTTGGAGGCTTTTGAATTGTACTCTTTATGTGACGCTGGAGCCGTGCCCTATGTGTGCGGGAGCTATCATCAATTCTCGCATTTCAAGACTGGTTTATGGAGCGAAAGATCCAAAAGCAGGTTCCTGCGGCTCTGTTATAAATTTATTTGATTTACCGTATAACCATAAGCCGCAGATATCAACCGGTATTCTTGAAAAAGAATGTTCCGAAATCTTAACGAATTTCTTTAAAAAGCTCAGAAAACAATAAACATCCCCTAGTTATGCCGGTGGATGTTTATTGTTTTATTTTTTAATTTTTAAATAAACCAGTTTTGTATATAGTCTCTTGTCGCAAGACCAATGGGATTAGGGTTGTTGCAGCACTCCATGTGCGCGAAAGCCTCTGCAAAAAATTCTGCTGATCTAGTCTCTCCATATTTAGATATTACTTTATTTGTGTTTTTGTATTTAGTATTTGCAACTTTAAGTATTTCTCTTTTTATTCTATCATTTTCATTATCATAATTAAATTTTTTAGTGTGAGTAACATAGAACAAATCTCCATCTTCCCTAAACCAAACTATATTAAATTTTCTGGTTATATGCAAAATTTCCATAGCATGTCCAAATTCATGTGCAATAATACCATCGATTAATTGAGACGTATCACGTAGACTATGATAATTATTTTCAACTGATTTTTTATATTTATAAAGATTATATTTATAATTTGGTGCAAACAACTTACTTCCAAAAGCAAACCCGCTAAGATCTATTGCTGTACTTTGCTCCGCCGAAAATACTTCCGCACCATCCATTTTGTAACTTGTTAATCTAATGGTAAATTTTTTAGATTCGACGTTTTTCTCCCTTTTGTATTTAATTAATTCCTCGGTAAACTTATCGTATTTTTCAAAAAGCTGATTTAATCTCATCAGCGTAATTAAAAGCGTTCTCGGATGTGTCTTTTTTATAACTTCGTCTTCAATTTCAAAAATATCGGGCGCGCGATTTATATATGCATTAACTTGAATGTCAATTGCTTTTTTTACTTCCGCGTCAGAAAGGTTATCAATCGCCGTAGTTACGTCCCTAAGATACCACTCTTTTTCAATTTTATGATAAATTTCGTGAGTGCCAACCAAAGCCGCTGTTGTAATCAAAAATTTTGAAAGTACTGGGTGATTTTCATAAAATTCTTTGATTTTATTTTTTACTGTATTAGCCGCGGATGAAACCGTATTTGTAACGTTATCCACCACTCCTGCTGAAGCGTTCATTGTGCTTGTTGATGCAGTTATTGTCAGCGCAAGTATAACGGCTAAGCTTTTTGTAATATTATTTTTAATACCTGATATCATTTGTAATTTATCCTTTTAATTATAATTTTTTGAAATAACTATTGATAATTAAACATTTTAAATCTTTGTGAAAAAACCTTTTAATGTTTTTTGTTTTTAATTATATCATATTTAGCTCAAAATGTAAATCCAACCCGAATATAATATATCTATAATAATTATTAGCTTACTACCTAAGGGGTTTTCATATCATTCTTACATCGCTTAAGTTGCCACTAAACTTCACATATAACGTGTGGCTTTCTCATGCAAAAAGGAGCAGCATTTAAAAACACTGCTCCTTATCAAATCTTAATTAATTCAAATTTTAAACTTTAATCTTCTTCAAGTCCTGATTTTTTGCAAATCCATTGTCCTAATTTATATCCCAGAAATGCTCCCGGTGCTGCTCCTACTGCTGCTCCTCCCGCCGCTCCTGCCATTGCTACAATATTTGTGATTACATCTTTATAATCACCTTTTTCTTTCCTGGTTATTGCTATTCCTGTAGCTGCTCCTGCAACTCCTCCTGTAAAGACCCCACCGGCTAAACCCGTTACAGTAGCAATAACTTTTACAGCACCTCGCGCTATGCCTTTTTTAGTTATTCCGCCCGAAACTTCTTTAAGATCTTTGTCATCCAGTGAAGTGCTTTTTTTAAGTTGAGCTTCAATTTCATCCATTAACGCAGCTAATTTTTTGTCATCCATTTCAACGTTTTCAGATTTAAATATTTCTTTAGCTCCATCAACAAACTTTTTATCCGCCATTAAGTTTTTTGAAAGCTTACCTTCTTTTACTAATTCTTGAATTTTTTCCATTTTAATCCCTCATTTCCGATTTTTATATATATATATTACACAAAAAACAGTTTATGTCAATATTATTTTTATAACATACCGGAAATTTTTATAAAATCTTCAAATTGCAGCTGTTCGGCTCGGTAAGAAGGATTTACATTCGCGCTTTTTAAAATACTGCTTGTTTCGTTTTTTGTTATTCCAAGACCCATGCTAAGGGAGTTAAGAAGATTTTTTCTTCTTTTCGAGTAAGCTGCGCGAACTACCTTGAAAAATTTTTCTTTATTTTTAATGTTTTTTGATTTTGTTTTATCCATATCTATCTTTATAACACTTGAATCCACATTCGGCGAGGGCAAAAAACATCCCTTTTTTACATTAAAAATAATCTGAGGATTCCCATAATAACGCACAGCAATGCTTATCGCGCCGGAGCTGCGTGTTCCGGGTTGCGCGCAAATTCTTTCGGCAGCTTCTTTTTGCACCATTACTACTATGCGCTTGATTTCAAGATTACTTTCAAGAATATACATTATGATTTCTGACGTAATATAATAAGGCAGGTTTGCGCAAATGCACACTTCACTGCATTGATCAAACTCGGTTTTTATAATTTCATGTAAATCGGTTTTTAAAACATCGTTATTGATTATTTTAACATTTTTAAATTCCGAGGTAGTCTTCTGAAGTATGGGTAAAAGCTTTTTGTCTATTTCAATTGAAATAACTTTTTTAAAGCGTTTTGCAAGTTCTGCGGTGAGCACTCCTATCCCTGGCCCTATTTCTATTATTCCCGCCTGACGAGATTCGGAGCACTCATCTGCCATATTCGGGCAAACCGACGGGCTTACAATAAAATTTTGTCCTAAAGCTTTTGAAAATGTAAATCCATGTTTCCCTAAAAGTTTTTTAACTGTGCCGATATCCGACAAATTTTCCAATTATAATTCCCCTGTTCATAACGTTTGGTTTACGTTTATATTATCAATATCTTCATATAGACCTTTTTCAGAGAGCATTTCTTCATGTGAATCGTATTCTTCAATTCCGTTCTCGTCGATAGCTATAATTCTTTTTGCGTTTTCAATGGTTGTAAGCCTATGGGCTATAACTATGGTAGTACGATTCAGCGCGAGCTCTTCGAATGAAAGCTGAACGAGTTTTTCGCTTTCATTATCAAGCGCGGACGTAGCCTCGTCTAAAATTAAAATCGGAGGATCTTTTAAAAACACTCTCGCGATGGATATTCTTTGCTTTTGACCTCCCGAAAGCTTTGATCCCTTTTGACCAACGTGGGTCTCATATCCGTCGGGAAAACTCATTATGAAATCATGTGCATGAGCTCTTTTAGCGGCTTCTACTATTTCTTCTCGCGTGGCATCAGGCTTACCGTAACGTATATTTTCATAAACAGTATCGGCAAACAAATAGGTATCTTGCTGAACCATGCCTATGTTATCCCTTAAGCTTTTAAGCTTTACATCTCTTATGTCTATGCCATCAATGGTTACACTTCCCTCGGTAACGTCATAAAATCTCGGTATCAAACTGCACAGGGTTGATTTTCCTGCACCCGAAGGTCCTACTATAGCAATGTAATCTCCGCTTTTGATATTTAGATTAATATTCGAAAATATATCTTTGTTTGATTTTTCATATCTGAAAGACACATTGTTAAAAGCTATATCACCCTTAACGTTTTTAAGTTCAACAGCTACGGGTTTATCATAAATTTTTGATTTAACATTCAGAATTTCCAAAAATCGTTTATATCCGGCCATGCTTTCTTGAAATTGTTCCACTAAATTTAAAATCCCGAAAATCGGTCCCACAATAGCATCTTCATACAATAAAAATGTTATTAGATCGCTTATGGGAGCATTATAATTTATTATAAAAAGGACACCCACCACAACAATCGCGGGGATTATGCTTGTTATAAAAGACATAATTCCGGGGTAGAAAATGCTCATTATACCAAAAGTTTCTTTTCTGCTTTGTAAAAACTCATTGTTTTTATTTTCAAATTTTTTAATCTCAAGCTTTTCATTGGCAAAAGATTTTACCACCCTGATTCCTGACAGCGTATCCTCTACCTGCGCATTTATCTCCGATATCTTCTCGTGATTTTTTACAAACGATTTGTTCATTTTAGGCATAAAAAACCATATGAAAATTACTGCGAAAATAAAAAGTCCAAGCAAGATGAATGCAAGTTTATAATTTAAAATAAAAAATATCACAAAAGCTATTATAATTCTGCCGGCAGAAATTATCATTTCTTCAGGGGCGTGATGCAAAAGTTCGCTTATATTGCCAAGATCTATGGTTATACGCGACATCAGTTGACCTATTTTTTGATCATCATAGAAATTAAGTGAAAGTTTCTGATAGTGATTAAATAATTCGGAGCGCATATCTTTTTCTATTTTCGCACCCATTAAATGCCCATAATATGTTATAAAATAATCGCATCCGAAATAAACAATTAAAAGCGCGAGCATCGCAAACCCTAGCCAGATTACATATTTTATAGCTTCATCTTTCGGAAAAAAGATAACCGTTTCGGTTATATACCTGATAATCAATGGAATAGTGAGAACTATTGCAGAGCTTATTATAGCAAACAGTACGTCAAGGAAAAATATTTTCTTGTATGGTTTATAATAAGACACTATTTTTTTTATGTTTTCTTTTAAATTCATATATTTGTCTCATCCCCTTGCTTTATAATCAAAAAACTCGGTTTTATCTGAGCTTGTCTTATATCAATTTTCAAAGCAGGATTATATGTTATCATAAAATAAACAAAAAAACCATATAAATTTTGAAATATTTTAATGTTTTGTCAAAAGATGCGTACGATTTTTACATTATACATATCGTTTTTCAGTGAATACATAAATAAAAATAGTTTAACATCAACGAACAAACTGATATCTAAAACGCCATTATAATTCCTTTGCTGTTTGCATACACCGAACTTAACCCTCCGGTTGGTACGATTAAAATTTCTTTGAAATTGTATTTGCTTTTAATAGTTTCCATTAATTTTTTTGCTAAAGGTAAATTTTCGCAATGTGTAATAACCATTATTTCGCCATCGGTTTTTTTGCCGCTTTTCATAATTGTGTCAGATAATTTTTTTATAATTTGGTTTTCTCCGCGCGCATAGGAGAAAAGAGCAATGTTTCCGTTACCATCTGAACCCATTAAAGGTTTGATATTAAGAATTGATACAAGTTTTCCGGCCACTTTATTAAGTCTTCCGTTTTTCAAAAGATTATTTATATTGTCAAGTACAAAAAAAGTTTTCATGTTATTTATAAAGTTTTCTACATGTGAAATTATATTTAATCTTTGAATACCTTCGTCTATAAGCTGACGTATTTTTAAAGACACTAAAATTTCACCTGCGGAAGCACTTTTGGAATCAAAAATGTGTACCTTTTCCTTATTTTCTTCTTCCAACATATTTTTAGCCGCGCAGGCACTGCTATATGAACTCGAAAGGTTTGAGGATAACGTTACGGCAAAAGAATTATAGTCACCTTCAAAAGCTTCTTTATATGCCTGGGGTGAGGGTGAAGCCGTGCTGATTTTATCTTTGCAGCTCGCCACTTCCTCCATGAAAAGTGGCAAGTTAAGCGATTTGTCATCTATAAAATTTTTTTCACCCATTGTTATAGTTAAGGGTACGGATATAGAATTAAGCCTTTGTTGTAGTTCGGAAGTCATGTCGCAGCAGCTATCGGTAACAATTTTGTATTCCATTATAAGGTATCCTCTCTTTTCGCCCGCTTTTAAATATCGGGCTTTAATAAAAATTTTGTTCTGATTACACCGGGCTAATGACTGCAATTGAAGCCGGTAAAAAATTATTATTAACAGGCAACGAAAAATATAATGATGCTGATTTGAAAAGTAACCGCAATTTTTCAAATAATGCAATTTACAATGAAAAGCATATGCATAGTATCATGATTAAATTCGACCCGAATAATGTGCATTAATATTTTAACAAAAATAAAATTATTTTAAAAGGGGAGAAATACAACATATTATTTCTGGTTATTAACGAATCCGTCGATATCTTAAATGCGTTCATAATGATAACAAAAACAATAAAATAACAATGCGGCAAGCACCATAAAAATCAAATGTGAAAAATGGAATTAAAAATAAAATAGGAGTATAATTAAAAACGGAGGTAATTATAATGATTAATAAAATTTTATTTCCGATTACACTCGCAAATTCACTTATAATGGCATGGTTTATCTGGGGAATTAAGCATGATATCGTTGCACTTCATTATAATATGCACGGGGACACTGATTCTTACGGCAGCAAATGGATATTGCTAATTTTCGCTGTTATTCCTTTAGTTTTATCTGTAATTTTTTCGCTTTACAAAAATTTCACTAAAAATTCACCTAACAAAAAAGATAACGAATCAGCCGAAAACAAAATAATATCAATAATAATAACTTTTTTCATACTGATAGGCTGGATAATTACGGTTGTAGCTTCAAACAATCCGCAAAAACTGGATATATTAATAATACATACCATAATTGGTTTACTGGCATTGTTAATAATATGCATAAGTACCTTTATGCCCCAAATTAAGCCAAATAAATTTTTAGGAATCAGAACATCTGCCACTTTGAAAGATGAGAGTGTATGGTATAAGACTCACAAATTCGGTTTTTATAGCGGAGTTATCGGCGGAATTTTAACCATACTTTTTTCAATAATTTCTTTAATTACAAACACACGGTGGCTATGCTTTGTGGGTCTTGCTTGCGGTGTTACGGGAGCCATTATACCGGCAATTTACTCTTATATAATTTTAAAAAAGCAGCGTTAAAGCGGCAACCGAACCCGATATATCGCGAGGTTACCCCTCGCTTTCCTAATGTTTTTAAATCTTTTGTGTTTTAGAGTTGAAATTCGCAAGCAAACACCCTGAAATCCTGGTTTTGATGGGATTTCAGGATGTATAAATGTTTAAGTACTTTTATGGTGCGGGTATCCATAAGGGGTATGAACAAATTAAGTAAAAAAGCGGTTTACAGCCGATATCAATGTTTACAACTTTAATTTCTTTTACCGTATTACATTCAAACTTCTGTGCCAAGAGTGTTTAGCATAGCGGTTTCCTCATCAGCACACAGAGTACTTGCGAATTATCGTGATAGGGAGCCCCCGCCACATCATTCCAAAAATCCTCTGCTGAAAACCCTGCTGCTGAAATCTCATCGAGAAGCGATTGCTTGGAGAATAGGCAGTTCCAGATATTGAAATCACGGACACAGCTTTTCTCAATGACCGTAAATTTCGTAAGCACGGCAGTTTTGTCGTAGTTGTACGTGGCATTCAAGGTAATGTACGGTTTTGCGCTCCAAAACCCGCCATTCGGATTCAGTTCCCACGAAGTCGTCTCTTTGCTTTGAGTTATATATTGAGGTGTGAAAACGTCCAAAAGGAAAAAACCGCCGGGTTTCAAGGCTCGATAAACCCGTTTAAGCAGATTTTGGCGTTCACTAGGAATCAAAGCGCCGTAGTCGCACCAAATTAAGGTGATGATGTCAAATGCATTTTCAAAACTCATAACAAGATAGTCACCTAAAATATATTTGCTTTTATGGTCACGTTCTTTTGCATACCGAATAGAACTCTCCGAAAAATCCATACCTGTAACAGTTAAGCCTTTTTCAGAAAATTGTTTGGTATAAAGTCCAGGCCCGCAGCCTATATCGAGTAAACGAGCTTTTTGGGGTAATGGCAGCGACAAAATCCATTTCACTGAGCGGTCGACGAACTCCGGCTTGCGGCTTGCCAAATCGGTGGTTGAGTCTAAATGCTTCACTAACATTTGCCCTGCAATATGTGGATCATTCCAGAATTTTGCGTTCGTTCGCTCATAAAGAGGGGGACGTTTCAAAAATGCTTGTAATTCGTTATACATTGAGTCCTTCTTTATCTCGCACCTCGCTCGCATATGTGTGGATAAAAATCATCAAGCTACATAACTTGACAATTAATCCCTTTTTAAACTTTGCAGACAAAATAAAACTAGAAATAATAAAATATGGTACTGGTGGCCGGACTTGAACCGGCACGGTATCGCTACCGAGGGATTTTA
>CAZSYK010000001.1:9364-83254 GCA_964610685.1 uncultured Eubacteriales bacterium | reverse complement strand
TCGCATCTGAACAGCATAATCTTTACTAATTTCCAATGTTATCCTCCTTTGAGCAATCAAGCGATTTTTTATATTTCTATACTAGGAAGAAGTTTCATAAATTTATTGTAAGAGTCTAAATTTCCCGGAGGAATAACTGTACCTTCAACTAACTTTTCTTGAAGCACTAGCGCTGCACTATATACTTCCGCACTCATATTCGGATTGTTTTGCGGAATCCCGACACAACCTTCTTTTATTCCGAATGAAAATGTTTTTCCGCCTATTTTTTCTCGTTTTAATGCATACGTAGATATAAGATTTACAGCTTTCCCTACATCTTTTATCGCTGAAGTTAAAATATTTTTAGGAGCAAGATAACGCTGATCTAAATCTACACCTATTACAAAATTACCTGTTTCTTTTGCCGCTTCAATAACCCCGATACCTGCTCCGCCCGCGGCATGAAAAACTATATCGCAATCGTCAAACATTTTCAGAGCTATGGCTTTACCTTTCGCAGAATCCGAAAAGCTTTCCGCGTATTGAATTTTTATATCTATATTTTTGCCAAGCTTTTTAGCACCGTAAGCAACCCCGGCTCTATAGCCGTACTCAAATTGGTCTATAACCACGCCCTTTATTCCACCGATAAAACCCACGGAATTTGATTTTGTTGTAAGAGCTGCTATGTAACCTGCAAGAAATGACGATTCTTCCGCTCTGAACACAACACCGGTCACATTTTCAGGTGTGTTGTCCCCGTAACCAAAGTCTGCTATCGCATAATTGATTTCAGGATTTGTTTTAGCTGCCATTTCAATAGTGTCGGAAAGCTTATATCCGATTCCCCAAATAAGATCGGTGTGCTCATCTGCAAGTTTATCGATATTAATTAGAAAATCAGATGTTTGCGGACATTCGACGTAGCTCACTCGTGAATTTGTTCTTTGCGAAAATTCTTTTATACCTTCCCAAGCAGACTGTTGGAATGATTGATCGTTTATTCCGCCACCATCGGTTACCATAGCAACTGAAAATCGGTCATCATCTTCGAGACCGGTTACAATTTTACATCCTGTCCTTACTAAAAAAGTCAAAGCACCTATACCGATTATAATCAGTAAGATAATCCATACTTTCGAAATTATTTTCTTCATAATTTCCCCCAAATCAAAACCTTATTACATTACATACAACTAACGGGTTACTTATCAAAACACCAGATATTAAATTTTATATATCGAATATTTATGCAACTATTATCAACTGATTTCTGCAATTATAGGAACACATAAAATTTTCAAGAAGCTGTGCAAAGTGCAATTTCAACCATATCGCGAAAACCTGCCTCCCTTTCCTCTGACGAGATATACAAATCACGCAGCGGACAATCGGAGATTGTTAAAATGCAAAGCGCGTCTTTTCCGGCTTTTGCGGCATTCATATAAAGAGCAGCAGCTTCCATCTCAACTGCTAAAACTCCCATCTTACCCCATTTAGGTAAAATCGGTTCATTGTTGTAAAAAACATCTGTAGAGTATACGTTGCCAACAAAAACGTTAACGTCCAAACCTTTGGAACACTCTTCGGCACGTTTAAGAAGATTAAAATTGGCAATGGGAGCGAACATGCCATTTAAACCATACTGATTTCCATATGTGGAATCAGTACATGCTCCCATTGCCAGAACTATGTCTCTTAAATTAATATCGTCACTTATTGCTCCGGCACTTCCGATCCTTATAATTCTTTTAACATCATAAAAATTAAAAAGCTCATAAGAATATATGCCGATAGAGGGCATCCCCATTCCTCCGCCCATAACTGAAACTGTTTTACCTTTATATTTCCCTGTAAACCCAAGCATATTTCTTACTTTATTGAAACATTGCACGTCTGTTAAAAAATTCTCGGCAATATATTTTGCTCGGAGCGGGTCGCCCGGCATCAATACTGTGTCTGCAACGCTTCCCTTAACCGCCGCAATATGAGGAGTAGGTATTTTCAACATAAAATAAAAGCAATTTATAATTTCTCAATGCATTAATAAATCTAAAGATGATTTTAAATTGCTTGTGTTACACCACCTTTTGCAAAAATGATAAAGTTGACATCCAAATTATCCGTACAAAAACAAAATTTATTCAGAACGCTATTATATGTAAGCTTGTGTAAATTTGACATTTTTTGCACTACTAAAAATAAAATTTATAATTAAGATAATTAATTTATTTTACCGTTTCTTAACTCAGTTTTCACACTTGGATTTTAGCATTTTAGCGAACAATTTGTCAAGAATTTCAACTGATTTTTGTATCACCGGTCCGCCCACAATAGCACAAAACAAAGTGACGATTCCCACGGTTCCGCCCATAAGCCATCCAAAAATCAAAGTTATGATATCAAGAGAAATTTTTACCATACGAAAAGATTTGTTTATTTTTTTGCTTAAAATCACAGCAGCGGCTGTCCAGGGATCAATTCCTATATTGATGCTCATAAAACCGCCGAGGCCTATAAACGCAAGAAAACAACCAAAAAGCGACACGATAATTTGCCATATGAATATATCCGGAACATTCATTAATCCATAAATATAAACGCCTACCTGAATAAATATGCCTAAAATGAACATATAAATAACAGTTCCGATGTGAACGTATTTACGATTGATAAAAAATATTATTGCAACAAGAGTAGTGTTCAAAATATTAGCTGTAAGGCCCACATTTATTCTTGTTAATCTGCTCAGACCTTCATAAAAAACCGTTATTGGATCCGCGCCTTGTGCTGCCCCGATATTAAGACCGCAAGCAATTCCCACTATCATTAGACTCAACGTGCAAATACAAATCTTTTTTGCCCACAAGACTGCAGATTCACGTTTTAATTTTAATTCCATCCTTTATAATCTCCTTTAAAAATGACCTGCCTTTAATTTCGGCATCTACACCTAAATAATCAAGAATCGTAGCTCCTATGTTTCCAAACCCTTCTTTTGTCCCAAGATTTATACCGGCTTTTATATTTTCGCCGTAAATAATCATGGGCGTGCATTCACGTGAATGGTCGGTCGAAACGGTTGAAGGATCGCAACCATGGTCAGCCGTAATTATTAAAATATCTTCATTTTTCATCATTTTCATAATATCGGCTAATTTTTCGTCAAAATAAGAAAGAGCACAAGCATAACCTTTTATATCATTGCGATGACCGTAAAGCATATCAAAATCAACAAGATTCAAAAAACAAAGCCCTTGAAAATCGCTGTTCATTAAGTCCAGAAGTTTATTTATCCCATCGGCGTTTCCCTTTGTTTTTATGCTTTCGGTAATGCCTCTGCCCGCAAAAATATCGCTTATTTTCCCAATTCCAATAACATCCAGTTGCTTTTCTTTTATGTAGTCAAGCATGGTTTTTTCGGGAGGAGCCAAGGCAAAATCGTGACGATTTGTTGTACGGGTAAAATTCGGATAAACCCCGATAAACGGTCGAGCTATGACTCTCCCGACAGCATGATCGCCTTTAAGAATTTCCCGAGCAATTTCGCAGTACTCATAAAGTTTGGAAACCGGAACAAAATCTTCATGTGCCGCAATCTGAAATACACTGTCGGCGGATGTGTAGACAATAAGTTTACCGGTTTCTATGCTTTCTTTACCGTAATCCTTTAAAACTTCAGTTCCCGAATATGTCATGTTACATAGCGTTTTACATCCTGTGGCTTTTTCAAATTTACTTATAATTTCTTGCGGAAACCCATTCGGGTAAGTCGGTAAAGGATTTTTTGACTCAATGCCCGAAATTTCCCAATGACCGATTATAGTATCTTTACCTTTTGAAATTTCTTTCATACGGGCAAAACTTGCCTGGGGATTTTCCTGACCCTCGGCATAATCCATACAATCAATGTTAAAAAAACCGAGCTTTTTCATATTGGGCATATGAAAACTCTCACAGTTATAGCATGCCTTCACTGTATTGCTGCCTTTGTCGCCATAATCCTCCGCATCGGGCATTTCGCCTATGCCCACGCTGTCCAGAACTATAAGAAAAACTCTTTTCATTAATTTTACCTCCAAAATCGCAGCTTAACCAAGCGTTAACTGTTCGCAAGGAATATTATTATCGCACGGAAGTCGCCCCGCGGCAGGCAAACTTTTTGCGGTATAATACTTTTCGTTTATAAAAATCCCGTTTCTATAAACCTCCGTTTTTATCAACCTGTGACCCTTTTTCTGTTTCATTACCGCAACGCCTTGAGTGTTTTTTGTTTGCTTTAAATTAATATTCGAACTGTTAAAAATTAGTATTTTCCCGGAAGATGAAGTAAGCAGAAAATCTTTATCTTCACGCAGGTAAACCGCTTTTACCAGATTGTCGCTCTCACAGTAAGCTTTTATAAGCTTTTTACGATTGGTTTTTGTAAAATAGGATTTCATTTCAACTTTCGAAACTTTTCCGCTTGAAAAGAAAAACAGCATAAATCCATCATACTCCGAAGTGACCGCCATATAAGCTACTTTTTCGTTGTTTTCAAACGAAAGAACAGCCGGAATATATTCCCCCATCGCGCTTGCTTTGGTGTCAGCGAAAGTATAACCTTTAGCTTTATAAACTTGACACTTATTAGTAAAGAAAAGCAAATCCGAATGGTTAGCACCCGAGGTTTCTTCAATAATTTCATCATCATTTTTGAGCTTTTGTTCTGAGTTCATTTTTAAAGACTGAGGTGTTATTTTTTTAAAGTAACCTTCTTTTGTAAAGAAAAACGTTACGGGATAATCAGGTGCCGTTGTTTCTTCCTCATATTCTTCTGCTTCATGAGCGTAAATAATAAGGCTTCGGCGAGGCTTAGCGTATTCTTTGGAAACAGCATTAAGTTCGCCAATTATTATTTTGTATATATTTTTTTTATTTTCGAGAATTTTTTCGAGCTCTGCTATTTCTTTTTGTAGGTTTTCGATTTCACTTGTGCGCTTTAATATATATTCGCGGTTCAAATGGCGAAGTTTTATTTCTGCTACGTATTCTGCTTGAATTTCATCAATCCCGAACCCTTTCATTAGGTTAGGGATAACCTTGATTTCTTCTTCCGTTTTGCGAATTATCAAGATTGCTTTATCAACATCCAAAAGGATTTTACCGAGACCTTCAAGCAAATGAAGCTTTTCCTTCTTTTTCTTAAGGTCAAAAGCGGTTCGTCTTCTGACACATTCCACTCTGAACGCTACCCACTCTTCAAGTATTTCTTTTATACCCATAACTTTAGGAGTTCCGCCAACAAGAATATTGAAGTTACACGAAAACGTATCCTCAAGAGGAGTTAACCTGAAAAGCTTAACCATAAGCTTATCCGGATCTACTCCACGCTTGAGATCAATGGTTATTTTAAGACCTTCAAGCCCGGTTTCATCTCGGACATCGGATATTTCACGAATTTTTCCGTTTTTAACAAGCTCTGCTATTTTTTCGATTATAACTTCACTTGTTGTGGTGGGCGGAATGCTTGTTACATCTATACAGTTGCACCTTTTATCGTACTTATAGCATGAACGTACTTTTATTCCTCCGCGCCCTGTTTTGTATATATTATCTAATTTTTCTTTATCATAAATAATTTCCCCTTCACCGCGAAAATCAGGAGCAATTAAAGTTGAGGAAATATCGTGGTCAGTGTTTTTGATATAAGCAATCGTGGTGTCACAAACTTCTTTAAGGTTAAAAGGGCAAATTGAACTTGCCATACCAACAGCAATACCTGTGTTTGAATTAACAAGCACCGAGGGAAAAGCAGAAGGTAAAAGCGATGGCTCCTTTAAAGTGTTATCGTAGTTATCCACGAAATCAACGGTATCTTTATCGATATCTTTAAAAAGCTCTTTACATATGCTTTCAAGTCTGGCTTCGGTGTATCTCGAAGCTGCGCATGTCATATCCCTGGAATAAAATTTACCGAAATTACCTTTGGAATCCACATAAGAATGCAAAAGCGCTTCGTAACCGCGGCTCATTCGAACCATGGTGTCGTAAATAGCGCTGTCACCATGAGGATTTAATTTCATGGTTTGGCCTACTATATTTGCGGATTTTGTACGCGCGGAACCCAAAAGCCCCATTTTATACATTGTAAAAAGAAGTTTTCTATGCGAGGGTTTAAATCCGTCTATTTCAGGGATTGCACGTGATGTTATAACACTCATTGCATAGGGCATATAGTTTTTTTCCAGAGTGCTGATTATTTTTTCTTCAACAACTTCTCCGGCATTATAGATAAACCCACTAACAGCTGAATTTTTTTCTTCCTTAATTCGTTTTTTAGGAGCCATTTTCCTTAACCTCCTTTTAACTTACGTCTAAATTTTCTGTGTAAAGATGTCCGTTTTCAATTATATATTCTTTCCTGCCTAAAAGGTCATCACCAAGAAGAACGTCGAACATTTCTGAAGTTTTCGCCGCGTTTTCAGGCATAACCTTTATAAGCCTGCGTGTTTTGGGATTCATTGTCGTGAAATTCATCATATCGGGTTCATTTTCACCAAGACCTTTGGATCGCTGAATTGTATATTTTTGGTCGCCGATTTTTTTGATAAATTTTTCTTTTTCGGCTTCATTATAAGCAAAGTATGTTTCCTTTTTGGTGCTGATTTCATAAAGCGGGGATTCAGCTATATAAACTTTGCCCGTGTCAATTAATTTCGGAGTAAGCCTGTAAAGCATGGTAAGAAGAAGTGTCCTTATCTGAAATCCGTCGACATCGGCATCGGTGCAAAGAATAACTTTACTCCATCTGAGCGATTCAATATTGAAAGACGACAAATCTTTAGCAGTTTTTGAAGTTTTGACTTCAACCCCGCAGCCAAGCACTCTGATAAGATCGGTTATAATTTCACTTTTAAAAATTTTGTTGTAATCTGATTTTAAACAGTTAAGAATTTTACCTCTTATTGGAATTATAGCCTGAAAATCCGGGTCACGCGCCTGTTTACACGCTCCAAGAGCAGAATCGCCTTCCACTATGAAAATCTCCCGAATATCCATATCTTTACTACGGCAATCAACAAATTTAGCAACGCGACTTGATATATCCATACTGCTTGTGAGTTTCTTCTTAAGGTTTAAACGGGTTTTCTCGGCGTCTTCACGGCTTCTTTTGTTTATAAGCACCTGATTGCCTATTTTTTCGGCATCTGCAGGGTTTTCAATAAAATAAATTTCAAGATTTCGCTTAAGCATTTCCGTCAAAGCGTCCTGAATACCCTTATTCGTTATTGATTTCTTGGTTTGATTTTCATAAGAAGTCATGGTTGAAAATGAAGAAATTACAATAACCAGCGCATCCTCAATATCCGAAAAGCTTATTTTGCTTTCGTTTTTCGTGTATTTTCCGTTTTGCTTTAAGTAAGAATCAATTTGAGAAGTAAATGCACTCTTAACTGCTCTTTCGGGAGCTCCGCCATGTTCAAGATAACTTGAGTTGTGGTAATACTCCGCCAAATTCACTTTATTGGAAAACGATACCGCAACATCTGCTTTAAGCTTATAAAGCGGCTTATCTTCTCTGTCACGGACTTTGGTTTCAAACTGCCAGTGATTGACCGGGACCAGTGCTTCACTCGCAACCAGTTCATTTGCATAATCCACTATTCCGTTTTGATATATAAACTCTCGCTTAGTGAATTCAGAATTATTCTCTTGAAATTTAAGAACAAATTTTATTCCCGCATTTACGACAGCCTGTCTTTTTAAAACATCTTCAAAATGTTCGAGAGAAATTGATATATCGGTAAATACAGTTAAATCAGGCCTCCATTTTATCTTTGTGCCTGTATCTTTATATTTATAGGGTTCTTTTTTTAATCCGCCGATATTCTCACCTTTTTCAAAGTGAAGTAAGTGCAGATATCCGTCGCGTTTAACTTCCACATCCATATACTCCGAAGAATACTGAGTCGAGCAAAGGCCAAGGCCATTAAGCCCCAAAGAATATTCATAGTTCTGATGATTTGTATTGTCATACTTACCGCCGGCATAAAGCTCACAAAAAAGAAGCTCCCAGTTATACTTTTCTTCTTTGTTGTTATAATCAACAGGTATTCCCCTGCCGTGATCTTCAATTTCAATCGAATTATCTTTATAGCGAGTGACTTTAATTATATTTCCGTGTCCTTCTCTCGCTTCGTCGATCGAATTTGAAAGTATTTCAAAAACAGAGTGCTCGCAACCTTCCACTCCATCGGATCCGAAGATGACACCCGGGCGTTTTCGGACACGATCGGCGCCTTTTAAAGAAGATATGCTTTCATTATTATATTTATTTTTAGCCAAAACTATATCTCCCTTTAATAAAATTTACAGAAATGTCGAAAATCTGGTATAAGCTCGCAAATGGTTATTATACCGTATAACTTTCAAGTGGTCAAACCCTCGGCGAATAATAGGCATGTTTTTAATCATACACATTTACAAATTTAAAAATATAAGCAATTTACACAAAATACACTTGAAAATATAAATGTATAAATGTATAATGTCTATGTACAATAAATTTTTGTATAAAAACAATCTTATAGAGGAGGAATTTATTATGGCATCTATTAATGTAGTTGGAGAAAAAGCAACCGTTTTTCTTAGTGATAACAGCGAAAGGAGCAAACTCGCAAAGTTTTTTGAGGAAACGGGAAAATCGCTGAAAACACCTACCACCTATCAGGACGATGGCCACGAAGACAAGATGTATAAATTTTTATTAAACGTTGAAATAAGAGATTCCAAACTTGAAGAATGGTCCGAACAAGTAAAGAAAGATAGCGGAACATGCAGGGTTTACAGGATGCCTAGATTGCTGGCCGCTAACCTCCCTCTTAGTGAAAATAAAATATCCCTAAACGAAGCTAAAGAAAAATTTAAAGGCGAAGGGTATAAGAGCACATTGAGAGATTTCACAGACCACGGAAAGCTTAAAAACTCACTTTAATGATTATAGATCAAAAATTTAAGTATCGCGCTGATATATCACAAAAATATCTTCCTCAAGTTCGAGGAAGATATTTTTAACCATTAATATTAGCCCACAATGCAATAATGTCTTATTTAACGAAACTCATTATTTGTTCTACTATAAAAAACTACAGCGATAGAGGAAAGCACGCTACAACGATTAAGCTTCGAGCAAAATATGCAAGTACCAAAGCAGCCACGACACCTATTGAAGCTAAAACCATACTGGTAGAAAATGATCCTATTGCGTTTCCTAAAATAGGCACAGTTGCCAACCCACGAGATAAGGTGCTCTCAAATCGTCTTTTTATTTCATAGCGACTCCGAGTATTTCATCTGTATTAAAAAGCCGGAATGCAATTTTTTGTTATTTATAATATTATAAAATTTTTCAAAGGCAGCCGTTTATTAAATATAAGAAGAAATTTTATTTTTGAATTCTTAAAATTTATATGCTTTTTTCCAATATTGACAAAAGTAACCGTACTAATATAAAATAAAGCATTGTGCTTAATAATAACTGTAAAAAATAAATCTAATTTTCAAGGAGAGAAATATGGACTGTGTTTTTTGCAAAATAGTAAACAGACTGATACTAACTGAAGTTATATATGAAGACGACAAAATAATAGCGTTTAAAGACTTGGATCCAAAAGCACCGGTTCATATTTTGGTAATCCCAAAAGAGCATATAAATTCCGCGGCTGAAATAACCGATGATAACTGCGAAATAATCGCATACATCTTTAAAAAAATTGCGGATCTAAGCTCTGAACTAAACTTGCAAAAAGGGTTTCGAATTATAAACAACTGCGGTGAAAACGGCGGTCAAACTGTCAAGCATCTGCATTTTCATGTGCTTGGCGGAAGAGAGCTTGGCTGGCCGCCGGGTTAAAAACTTATATTTTAAAATAAAGATTTACGTTGATTTAAGGTGGTATAAATCTTATGAGCAAAGAAAAAACATTTCCCATAACTATTGCTTCATGCAAAAGAGAGCTTCCAATATGCCCTATAAACGATAAAATTGATATAGCCGCATTTATAATGTTCGGCGATGTTGAAATAACAGAAAAATCCGCAACGGAACTTTTAAAAAAATGCCCCGAATTCGATATTCTGGTAACTGCCGAAAGCAAAGGTATTCCCCTTTGTTACGAAATGGCACGCCAAAGTCAAAAAAAATATATAGTAGCAAGAAAATCAGAAAAATTATATATGAAAAACCCGATATGTATAGAATTAAAATCTATAACAACTGCACATCTGCAAAAACTTTATCTTTCTGAAGACGAACTTAAAGATATAAAAAACAAAAGGGTTTTAATAGTCGATGATGTGATAAGCACCGGAAAATCACTTCTGGCACTTGAGGAATTTATAAACAAAGCACAAGGGAGAATAGTTGGTAAAGCATGCGTACTTGCCGAAGGCGATGCCTCGAAACGAAATGATATAATATTTTTAAATCCGCTTCCGGTATTTGAAAAGTAATATGAATAATAAAATGGACAGAACTCCTAAACTTAAAGTATAATTAAGTTTAGGAGTATTAAATTTACCTATGAAAGGCAGGAGAGAATAAGGCGCAAACTTAAGTGTTTTCTTATGAAAATCGCGCCCTTTACATACATGAAACGTCCTTTTGCTTTAATAGGTTTTTCTTATTTCACAGTGCTAGCGGTTTTGATTTTTGTTCCTGAAAATGCACTTTGTTATCTTTTTTCCTTATTTTCAGCACTGTTTTTAGTGTCGGTGATAATTAAAAAAACCAGAAAAAACAAAGTTTTACCCATAGTACTGCTTACGTGCGTCGCCGCAGTTTCGGTTTATTTTATAAATTTAAATGTGAATATAAAACCCGTGCAGAAACTCGACGGGACAGACGCCACTTTATCCGGAGTGATATGCGATATCCCTTATAAAAAAAACAACAGGTATAATTATACAGTAGAAGTTGAAAATATAAATCAAGAAAAAATCAGACCTTTTAAAATTAAACTTTCTTCTTCAGAAGCCATTGAAGGTGACATTTATGATAAATTCACCGGCAATGTGCATTTTTACATTCCGCAAAGTAATCCCGCTTTTGATTCTCAAACATATTACCGCTCAAAAAGCATTTATATTAATGCATTTTTATATAATTATG
The DNA here is from genome assembly GCA_964610685.1 of uncultured Eubacteriales bacterium. Taxonomy (GTDB): domain Bacteria; phylum Bacillota; class Clostridia; order Oscillospirales; family Acutalibacteraceae; genus UMGS1491. The sequence continues at coordinate 72,120 of CAZSYK010000001.1, read as the reverse complement.
AAGAAAATTTCACGCAAAAACCGGAAAAAGTCCCGCCTTACTATTATATTTTAAAACTACGTCAAAAAATGCTCTCCGCTACCAAAAGGATACTTCCCGTGCGAACCGCGTCGGTTGTAAATGGAATTTTACTTGGAGAAAAACACGAGTTCCCTAAAGATGTATTAAACAATTTCGATGCTATAGGAGCATATCACCTAATTGCAACATCAAGCATACATCTTTCGATATTGTCTCAATTTTTTCTTTGGTTATTTAAAAAATTAAAACTGGGTAACAGATCAGCGGCGTTATTATCAGCTTTAGCGGTACTGCTTTTTATGGCTTTGACTTGTTTCACCCCATCTGTTACAAGAGTTGGTATAATGTACATAATATACCTTCTCGGACTTGCGATATTTAAAAAACCCGATTCACTTAATTCTTTAGGAATCGCGGTATTTTTAATTTGCCTTTTTAACCCCGACTCTGCGCTTGGCATAGGTTTATGGCTAGGCTTTTTTTCAGCGCTGGGAATAACACTTGCGTCTGAGCATATAAACAACTTTATTCACGCAAAACTAAAAACACAGCTTTATAATTATAAAGTTGTACGCTATATAATTTCGATTATTTCTGTAAGTTTATCCGTATGGATATTTAATTTTCCGTTACTAGCATGGTTTTTCACAAAAACATCACTTATATCTCCTATTTCCAACGTTTTATTAATCCCCCCCGTAACTGTTATGATTAACCTCTCGCTTATCTTAAATACGTTCAGCCTTCTGAACACACACGCTTTTATTTTAAATCCGATTGCGTTAGCATGCGGAATTCTTACAAACTTTATAACCTACACCTCTGAATTATTGGCAAAAATTTCTTTTGCAATGATATCCCTTGACTATAAAATTGTAAATTTATGGGTAGCATTTACTTTGTTGCTTATATCAGTAAGCGTATATGCAAAAAATTTAAAAAAATCCGTAAAGCTCACGGCTCTTTTATCACTTAATTTAGCATTTACAAGTGTTTTTTCTTATCAAATAAGCATGATAGGCACTACCAATGTCGCAATTATAAATTGTTCAAACGCAATAGGATTCATAATTTCAAAAAACGGAAGGCGCGCGGCGGTACTATGCTTAAATAAAGATTCCAACACAACAAGTATTGAATACTTCCTTTCTAAATCGTATATTAAAAATATAGACTATTTAAACTTATCGGTTCTGGACAACAACCACAAAACCACCGCTCAAGATATCATCAAAACTTACCACCCGAAAGCAACTGTTTTATCAGCAAAAAGCAGCAACGAATTAAAAGGAGAAGAGAAATACACACATCCTGTTTATTTCAGTGGTCACGTAAATTCCTCGTTCTGGGAAGATGCAACAATAGAAACTCTTGAAGCTAACAACCATACTTACATGCAAGTCAAAATATCAAACGCTAAGTTTTTAATAATTACAAACGGCGGAAATATTGATGATCTCCCTGAAAATTGGAGAAATTGTAATTTTTTCATAACTACCGGATTACCCGCCAACTATCAGAAAATCAAATCGCAGAATAATGTTTTGTCTATGAATAAAATTGACTCTGAAATAAACATGCAAAAATTTATTTCATCTGATAATGTTTTTTCTATAGCCCATCAGGGAAATTTGTACATAAACATAAAACCCAGCGGAGAATATGACATCAGGAGGTCTCAGTAATTATGCCCCAAATGAATTACGACCAGCTTAAAAAAGAAATAGCCTCGGAAAAGCTTTATAACCTATACCTCCTTCAAGGAGAAGAATATATCGTGGAATATTTCGAAAAATCACTGCATGATAAAATTTTAGGGGATAATTACAGCGATTTTGATATGTCTGTTTTTAATGAAGAAAACTTGAATTTGGATAATTTAGTGGTTGCTTTGGAAACATTCCCCGTTAAAGCTTTAAAAAAGTGCATAATCATTCGTAACCTTCCGATAGAATCATGGGATACCGATCAAACAGAAAATTTCATGAAAATCATCTCGGATATACCGGAATTTTCAAATTTGATAATAAGTCAATATTTGGATATATCCGGAGCGAAAAATATCGCCAAATTTAAAAAAATTCAAAAAGCAGTTTCAGAAAGCGGGATAATTTCAAATTTTTCAAAAAAAGATATCCCTGTTGAAAAACAGCTGATATTCTGGGCAAAAAAGGAATATGGCAAAAATTTATCTCCCGAAAATGCAAAAACCATAATAAACATTTGCATGAATCACAGCCTTACAGCACTAAAAAATGAACTTAAAAAAATTTGCGAACTGGAAAGCACCGATACTATTACCGAAAGCTCACTTAAGGTCGCATCGGAATCAAAATACAAAACAAATATTTTCGATTTGCCTAAAGCCATTTTAGCGAAAGATTTAAAAAAAGCTTTTAAACTTTTGGGTAACCTCTTAGAGCAAAAAGAAGAACCCATTTCGATTTTAGCGGTAATCAGCAATGAATATATTGATATGTACAGAGTTAAAGTTTTTATGGACGATGGAGAAAACACCAAAGAACTTACTCGGATTTTCGATTATAAGAATAAAGAATTTAGATTAAAAAACGCCGAAAAACGTTGTGACCACATAGACATCGGAGATATTAAAAACTGCCTTGAGTATTTAATAAACGCAGACATAAAACTAAAAAGCACAACATTAAACCCAAAACTTATTTTATCCCGGCTTATAACAAACTTAATGACTTTACATAGCATATAACATTAGCTGAGTTGCTTAAAATTATTATTCAAATCCATAAAAATTTATTTTGAAACCATGCTTAGCAGATCGTATACATAGTTGCTTCCGCGGGAAAGAAGAATACCGGTAATCACAGAACCCACATAAGGTATATTTGAACTCATATTAAAATATTTAGTTACATCAACATTGTAAAAAACTGCTATCGCTATGCCTAAAGTCATACTTAGCACCATTTGCCACTGGAAATCCCCCGCCACAAAAAATTGATTAAAGTATGTAATAAGTGCTTCAATTAACATCGCACAAGAAATTATCGAGGCAAACACCGATGAAATTTCATCTTTTGAACTGCCTTCATTCATAATAAAAACTCCTATATATTTGGTATTTTAATTGTTTGACCTATATAAATCGTATTGCTTGATAACTTGTTTAATTCTTTGATTTTAAAATACTGCGAACCTGACCCAAGATATCTCCTTGCCAGTTTCCATAATGAATCACCTTCCGCCACTTTATAATTAAAAAATTCACTTGAAAACCCATTTAAACCCTTAGATTTTATAATCAGTGGGTAATTTTTATAAGAAATGTTTAGATCCACGACCCCGCTTATGCCATCGATCGTACTATTACTCGCTTGCTGCCATATTCCGCAACTTGTAGAAGGTGCTTTCACATTCCACTGAGCAAGCCATAGATCATATTTTTCCAAAAGTTCATCTTTGTAAAGATAATTATCAAGCCAGCTCAAACTGCAATAAATCATTGCATAATAGCCTGCATTTTCGATTTCTCGGCAAAACGAACTGCAAATATCCGTACGTTGCCGATTTGACAGCGTCAGCAACTGCGAATCTTCGATGTCAAAACAAACAGGATACTCAAGTTCAAACCCCTTGATATTTTCAAGGCAAAACTGCGCCTCCTCAACAGCGTCTTTCGTAGTTAAAGCATAAGAATAATGATATGCCCCTACCGAAATCCCAACAGATTTAGCACCTCTATAATTTTCTTCAAACCTTTTGTCTATCTGATCAGGTGATTTTTTGCCATATCCTTCCCGTATAATTGCAAATTCCACTGCGCTATTTTTGGCTTTTTCCCAATCAACAGTCCCCTGCCATACCGAAACATCAATTCCTTTAAACATACTGTTTGTCCTTTCCGTAAAAATTTTAAAACAAAAAAAGCAGTCATATATGACTGCTTAAAATCTTGATGAATTGCTCTTTTCAGAGCTACTCTGTTTTATTTTTATTTTTGCTGTTGGGGTGTTTACTTCGTTTTTTTAAGCCCCTTCAATCCAGCGGCTGCATCAAACATACCAAATCCTATCCCCCCTTTGGGTTTCGGCTTACTTTCGTTCCCGGGAGCAGTTGCTTCTTCGGCATTATTGCCACTGTTAGCGGGTGTGCCGGAGCCTGACTCACCGGCTTTATCGCCGCTGCTAACAGAGGTATCAGTTCCTATTTTGCTAGCCGGCTTTTCCACTGTGGGTTTACGGCGCCCTGCTGGCCCTTTGGCTCTTTTCTTGTTAATATGTTCTAAAGCAGGTGTCTTTGAACCCTTATTTTCCAGAGCTTCATCCAGCACACTTCCCGATTTCGCGGCGATTTCAGGTTGATCTTCGACCGGAGTTTGTGTTTGAGGTTCGGATGTTAAAATTGGTTCAGATTTTGAAGAAGTAAATTCTTCTTTAGGTTCGTTAACAGAAATTTTTGCAGCTTTTTGGTATTCGTCTTCGGTTTCCCTACGCTGTTTTTCTTCGGCTTCCTTGAGCTCTGTTTCTTTTTTCAAACGCTCTTCTTCAGCTGACAATTTCATCTCTTTAGAAGCTTCTTTTTCAACTTGTGTTTGAAGTGTGGAGGTTACTTCCTGCTTTTGTGGTTCCGGAATTGAACCCAGTGCTGGTTCGGTTTTTTCTGTAGCTCCTGAAGTGGCCTTAACTTCAGGTTGTTCAGGCTCTCTTAGAGACGATGGTAGATTTATGCCTAAACTTTTAAGCGTCTCTCTAATTTTTTTTAATTTTTCTTGTGCTTCTTCATTTGTTCTTCTCGCATCTTCAAATAACGATGCTCTGGCTTTGCGCTCAGCTTCTTCGGCTTCCTTGCGTTTTTGTTCTTGGGCTTTTTTGGCTTCTTTTTCAACTTCCGGTTGAGGTTCGGAGGTTACTTCCTGCTTTTGTGGTTCTGGAATTGAACCCAATGCTGGTTTGGTTTTTTCTGCATCCTCTGAAGTCACCTTAACTTCAGGTTGCTCAGATCCTTTTAGAATCAATGATGTACTCGTCCCTAATTTTTTAAGCCTCTCTCTAAGTCCTTCTACTCCTTTTTCGAATTCTTCATCTTTTCTTCTCGCATCTTCCCTTAACAATGCTCTGGCTTTGTCCTTAGCTTCTTCGGCTTCCTTGCGTTTTTGTTCTTCGGCTTTTTTGGCTTCCTCTTCAACTTCCGGTTGAGGTTCGGAGGTTACTTCCTGCTCTTGCGTTTCCGGAATTGAACCCAGTGCCGGTTTGGTTTTTTCGGAAGCTTCAGATTCTTTTGATGCGCTCTTTTCTAACTCCTCAGTGCTTTTATCGATTTCTTGTAGTTGTTTACGCTCAGCTTCTTCAGAAGCTTCTTTTTCAACTTGCGGTTGAAGTTGCTCAACACCTACCGAACTCGAAAAAGGAGTCTCATCTTCTGTTTTACTCGACCGGTTATTCATCGTAGGAATTCTACGACCTTTAGGTCCTTTGACTCTAACCTTGTTTAAAGATTCTAAAGGTTTAATTTCGTCCTTATTTTTCAAAGCTTCACTCAGAACACTTTCTTGTTTCGATTCGGTAGATGCCGGTTCCTTTTCCTTTTCCCCTTTTGATTCTAATACGGCTTCAGGCTGTTTTTTCTTATCTTTATCATTTGCGGTTTCAGCTGCCAAATCTTTTTTATGTTTGTATACCCATGCGGAAGTACCCGCCACAGCCAAGATGGCTATGGCAGTAGTGGCTATTATTTTACCTTTATAATTTGCCCACAAATTCGATAATACCCCTTTGGTTTTAGACCATTTATCCGAAACATCAGATTTAAGATCTTCGGAAATCGATTGAGTTTTTTCGGTATTCGCGGAAGGTTCAGCTGCTTTGGTGTTAGGTAAAAATGTAGCGCTTCCCAGCGTTAACGCCGAGAGCATCACAGCAGCCGTTTTTGAAATTAGACCATTAAAATTCATTCCGCCTGCAATATATTTTAAATCTTCATCACTGAGATTTGTTTTACTTTCTTCTGATTTTAAAGAATCTATAACCTCTGCTATACCTTCATCAAATTCTTCTTCGGTATAGCCTCCGCCCAATTCACAGCAATATCTATACATCTCGTCCATGTCATCAAGTTGTGAAAATTCCCGAGCAAGTTCCTCCTGCTCTATTATCCTGCTAAGTGTTTTTTCAAGTTCTTTATTCATTATCTTTTCTCTCCCCACTGCATGAAAATTGAGAATATGAATGTTCCGGTATTTCTTTTATTACCTCTGCGCCGCTTCTCCGTGCAACTCTTCCTCCGGTTCTTCTTCCTTAGATTTTTCTTCAAGCATTTTATTAACACTCAATTCTCGCTTAGCAACCAGAGATACATTTTCCACCGCCTTCGTATACTCGGTCATATAGCTTCTAAGTTTCAGTAAGTTATCATTTAATTTTTTTTGTAACTCTTCCGCTTTTTTCGTTTTCTCGTTAATTACACGTACACTTTGTTCTATAGCTTGATCTTCCTCTTGTGATTTTTTCGGAAGCTCAGTTGATGGAACTTGTGGCGCGCCCTGTAAAAGCTCCTTCATAGCTTCCTCGGTACTATCTGTTACAGTCTCTTGTGGCAAAGCAGCATCAACCGACAAGCCTTTACTTTCCTTTACCTTTTTTTGATGCTCGAGTATTTTCTCTTGTGCATTCATAATCTCCTTCATATGCGCTGTTAATTCCTGTAGGTAATCCGTTGCTTTTCTCTTTGAAGCTAAAACGTCGTTAAGCCGTACTTTATACATATTTACAGAACTTGCTACAATGGGCGAAATTTCTTTAAGCGAATCCATTCGCTCCTTATTAGGATCACCTGCATCAATATCGCCACTTCCCTTGAATTCCTTTAAAAAACGCAAGGTGCTTGCTTGCGCGGTTTCCCAAGTATCCATATATTCTTTTATTTTTTTCTTGCTTTTCTCTACGGTTTTTTGAAGCTCTTCTTGTTCCGCCTGCGCGTTCTTTAAAGTTTTATCATTACGATCCGCAAGGGCTTTCAACCTTTTCTCAATTTGCTGGTCTTCTTCAAGTTTTTCATCCAGGCGAGACTTTTCTTCCTCAGCTTTTTTACTTGCGGCTTCAGCTGCCAAATCTTTTTTATGTTTGTACACCCATGCGGCGGTACCCGCCACAGCCAACGTGGCTATGGTAGCACCGGCTATTATCTTCTTTTTATGGTTTGCCCACAAATTCGATAATACCCCTTTGGTTTTAGACCATTTATCCGAAACATCAGATTTAACATTTTCGGAAATCGATTGAGTTTTTTCGGCATTTGCGGAAGGCTCAGCTGCTTTGGTATTAGGTGAAAATGTAGCGCTTCCCAGCGTTAACGCCGAGAGCATTACAGCAGCCGTTTTGGAAATTAAACCATTAAAATTCATTCCGCCTGCAATGTTTCTTAGGCCTTCATCGCTTAAACCCGCCTCAATTTCTTCTGATTTCAAAAAATCTATAACTTCTGCTATGCCTTCATCAAATTCCTCTTCGGTATAGCCTTTGCCCAGTTCACGACAATAGCTGTACATTTCGTCCATGTCATCCAGTTGTGAAAATTCCCGAGCAAGCTCTTCTTCTTCTATTATTTTATCAAGTACCTTATTAAGATTGTAATTCATAATTACACTCCTCTCGTGTGCAAAATTATAATAACTAAAATTATAATACAAAACATATAAAATTTTCAATACTTATTTAATTATTTTAGGTTAATTTCTTCAATTATAGCGATTCATTTGTATATAAAATTTTTAGTCCGTAAAAATGTCCTTGCTTTTTATAAGAATTTTATTTATCATCCTTAACATGTTATAATTGTTTGATCAGAGGTGAGCCGAGTGATAATATTAGGAATAGATCCGGGCTATGCGACGCTTGGGTATGGAATAATCGAATTTAAAAACGGGAAATACCTACCTGCCAATCATGGAGCTATATTTACAAGTCCGAAAGATAATTTCCCGAACCGATTGGAAATAATATTTAATAAAGTGTCTGAAATCCTAAACACTTACAAACCCCAAGTTGCCGCAATTGAAAAACTTTATTTTCAAAACAATCACAAAACCGCTATTGATGTCGCCCAGGCTCGGGGAGTAACCCTTTTGGCCGTTCAAAAATGCAACGTCCCCATTTATGAATATACACCGCTACAAGTTAAAACCGCTGTCACAGGATATGGTAAGGCTCAAAAAAATCAAGTCATGATGATGACACAGCGGCTTCTCAGACTCAGAGAGCTTCCCAAACCCGACGATGCCGCGGATGCTTTGGCTATTGCAATATGTCATGCAAATTCTCAAGGATACCAGTACATAAATCGGCACTTTTCAAGAGCTTAGATATTATTTTATTTACAAGGAAAGTGGAGAAAGTGATATACAGTTTACAGGGCATTCTTTTATTAATCGAAAATAATTTTTTAGTAATAAAATGTGCGGGTGTTGGATATAAATGTCTGACATCTTTATACACTCAAGAGGAATATCACAATAAAATCGGCAAGGAAATTACCGCTTATACTTACATGAGTGTAAGGCAAGACGCCGTCGATCTTTTCGGATTTTCAAGTTTAAACGAGCTTAATTGCTTTAAACTTTTAACTTCCGTTTCGGGAGTCGGCCCAAAAGCCGCTCTTTCGGTTTTGTCACAGTTTACTGCCGAAAAAGTAGCTGCGCTTATTTCATCGGGAGACAGCAAAAGTTTGACATCGGCTTCGGGAATAGGAGCAAAAACCGCTCAAAGAATAGTACTGGAACTTAAAGATAAACTTTCAAAAAGTTTTACGGGAGTTTCGGTGCTTTCAAATGCAGTGATGCCAAGCGGTTCCAAAAACATTTCGGAAGCTGCCAAAGCGTTAGAGGTTCTTGGCTACTGCGCAGCTGACGTGATGCCTGTCTTGGCTAAATGTGATGAAAATCTTGCTGTTGAAGAATTAATAAGATTAACTTTAAAATCTATGAGCAAGGGGGGATAAAACGATGAATTCAGAACTCGAAACAAGAGTTTTAAGCGCATCGGAAACACTTGAGGACAATGAGGTCGAAAACCCGCTAAGGCCACAAACATTAGATGAGTATATAGGCCAAGAGAAAATCAAAGAAAATTTATCGGTGTTCATTGAGGCGTCAAAAATCCGCAAAGAGCCACTGGATCATACGCTGCTTTACGGTCCTCCCGGACTTGGAAAGACAACATTATCCATGATTATAGCAAACGAACTTGGCGTAAACGTGAGAATAACTTCTGGACCGGCAATCGAAAAACCCGGGGATTTGGCTGCGCTTTTAACTAATTTGTCCCCGGGCGACGTGCTTTTCATTGACGAAATACACAGGCTTTCCCGAAACGTTGAAGAGATACTTTACCCGGCAATGGAAGATTTCGCAATTGACATAGTAACCGGGAAAGGGCAAATGGCGACATCATACCACCTTCCGCTCCCCAAGTTCACGTTGATAGGTGCAACAACGAGGGCAGGTCAACTCACGGCACCACTGCGTGATCGTTTTGGAGTAATATTCAGGCTCGAAATGTATACTCCGGAAGAACTTTCAAAAATCATAAAAAGAAGCGCATCTATTTTAAAAATAAAAATAACCGAGGACGGCGCACTGGAAATTGCATCTCGTTCCCGAGGAACCCCACGAATAGCAAACAGACTTTTAAAACGAGTCCGAGATTTTGCTCAGGTTATGAATAACGGTGAGATCAACTATAAAGTTTCGAAAAAAGCTCTTGACAAACTGGAAATAGATGAACTTGGTCTTGACGCTAATGATAGACGTTTACTTGAAACTATGATAACATTCTATGGTGGCGGACCTGTAGGGCTTGAAACATTAGCCGCGGCAATAGGCGAAGAAGCGGTTACAATTGAAGATGTATATGAACCTTTTCTTATGCAAACAGGATTCCTAAGCCGTACGCCCAGAGGGCGGTGCGTTACGCCTTCGGCCTATCTTCATTTGGGGCACAAAAATCCTGTTCAACCAACGACCGAACAGTGTACTTTTTAAAATTAAAAATAATAAACTCGGAGGACACATTACATGAGCAAATTTTTCGGAACAGACGGAGTAAGGGGTGTGGCAAACAGGGAGCTAACATGCGAACTCGCAATAAAAATAGGAAAAGCGGCCGCGGAAGTTCTTACGGGGAACTGCAAACATAAGCCGAAAATATTAATAGGCAAAGATACACGCATATCATCGGATATGCTTGAATTCGCCCTGCTTGCGGGAATTTGTTCTGTCGGAGCAGAAGGAATATCTTTGGGAGTTGTCCCTACCCCTGCAGTCGCTTATCTTGTTAAAAAATATAATGCGGATGCAGGAATCATGATTTCGGCTTCTCATAATTCTTATGAATTTAACGGTATAAAAATTTTCGATAAAAACGGGCATAAACTACCTGATAAAATCGAAGAACAGATTGAATCAATCATTTTAGACGGATCACACGGGGTATCTTCCCCTATAGGTGAAGACCTAGGCAAAGTGAGTTATTGCAAAAATTCCGCACATGAATATGTGGAATATATAGCAAGCACTCTACGCTTCCCTGTTGAAAAAAGTCTTAAAATTGTTGTGGACTGTGCTAATGGCTCTGCTTCAACTACTGTAAAAAGTTTATTTGAAAAAATCGGAGCAGACGTGAAAATTATCTTCGACAATCCAGACGGAATCAATATCAATCATAATTGCGGCTCTACAAATCTTAATAATTTATCAGATTATGTAGTGAAAAATAAGTATGATTTAGGAATCGCGTTTGACGGCGATGCCGACAGGTGCCTGTTCGTTGACGAAAAAGGCGGCATAATTGACGGCGATACCATACTCGCCATTTGTGCGGATAGCATGAAAAAGGAAGGCACACTTAAAAAAAGCACGCTCGTCGGGACCATAGTGTCTAATGCCGGACTTAAAAAGTTTTGCAAAAATAACAATATAAATTTTTGCGAAACTAAAGTAGGCGACAGATATGTTCTGGAAAAAATGATGAGTGAAGGTTACAATATAGGAGGAGAACAATCCGGCCATGTGATTTTCCTTGATTTCTCAACCACGGGCGACGGTCAATTAACTGCGGTGCAATTTTTATCTATACTTTCAAAATCCGGAAAGAAAGCTTCCGCTCTTAACGAGCTTGTTAAAAAATATCCTCAAAAATCAGATACCATTACTATTGAACCACATCAAAAAGGTCTTGTTTTAAAAAATAAAAGTATACTGGACCATATCAAATCCCTTGAAGAAGATTTGGGAGATACCGGAAGAATAATAGTCAGGGAATCCGGAACCGAACCAAAAATCAGAGTGATGGTCGAATGCGAAAATGAAGATAAACTCGATGAACTTGTAAAAAGCGCATCTCAGGTAATATATGAAAATTTAAATTTAAGAAAGGTTGGCATAAAATAACAACGTTAAAATTTTAACGCGTATATTCACTGCCCATTTAATATGAGATATACTACTTGGAAAGATTATGAACTAATAGACACATCAAACGGAGAAAGGCTTGAACGTTGGGGTGACACTATTGTTATTCGCCCCGATCCTCAGGTTATTTGGAATACCGAGAAAAAAGACAGCAGATGGCAAACGGCAGATGCAATTTATCATCGATCCGTCACCGGCGGTGGACACTGGAAAATAAAAAACAAAATAAAAGAATCTTGGGAAATATCATATAATGACTTGAAATTCGGAATTAAAATGATGAATTTCAAGCATATGGGTATATTTCCTGAACAAGCTGTAAACTGGGATTTGCTTCAGAAAATCATTTCGGACGAAAAAAAGCAGCTTAATATTTTGAATCTTTTTGCTTACACGGGCGCGGCGAGTTTGGCGTGCGCAAAAGCGGGCTCAAAAGTTTGCCATGTTGATGCTTCAAAAGGAATGGTATCTTGGGGGCGTGAAAATGCATTAAAATCGAACTTATCGAATGCGTCTATCCGCTGGATAGTAGATGATTGCGAAAAATTCATAGCTCGCGAAATAAAACGCGGGAACAAATACGATGGAATAATTATGGATCCACCATCATACGGGAGAGGACCTAAAGGTGAGATATGGAAAATCGAAGAGAATCTATATTCGTTTATAATGCTTTGTGAATCTCTTCTTTCGGATAATGCAAAATTTTTCATTATAAACTCGTATTCAACGGGTCTTGCTCCTTCAGTTATGGGATATCTTTTATCGAAAATAATAAAAGAAAAACGCGGAGGCTTTGTTGCGGCAGATGAAATCGGAATACCCGTTTCGTCTTCAAATCTTATAATGCCTGCGGGAGCAACAGCAATTTGGAGCAGCGAACTTTTGTTTTAGGAAGGTGAATTAAAAATAAGTAAAATAATAGAATTTAAAGATGCAAGTTATGAATACAAAAATCCATGGAATAACTCAACCATAACTGCATTTAAAAATATAAACCTGACAATAAATCGAGGAGAATTCATTGCTTTGCTTGGCCCAAACGGATGTGGAAAATCCACCTTGGTCAAGCATCTGAACGGGCTTATCCTTCCAACTCAAGGCGATGTTTTTATTGACGGGATTAATACCAAAAATGACGAAAATTATTTTGACATAAAAAGAAAAGTCGGCATGATATTTCAAAACCCCGATAATCAAATAATAACATCCGTCATTGAAGAAGAAATAGCGTTTGGACTTGAAAATCTCGGGATAAAACGTAGCGATATGAAAAAAAGAATAAAGAATTCATTAGAAACAGTAGGGTTAGATGGGCTTGAAAAAATGACTACCTACAGCCTTTCCGGTGGTCAAAAACAGCTTCTGGCAATAGCAAGCATTCTTGCAATGAAACCTGAAATCATAGTTCTTGACGAACCGACTTCTATGCTTGACCCGGAGAGCAGAAAGAATATAATAGATACCATTATAAGCCTTAATAAAAAAGATAATATAACCATATTGCTTATAACCCACTACATAGAGGAAGCGCTGCTTGCGGATAAAGCCATAATAATGAACAACGGCGAAATAGAGGCATATGCTCCCGCGCAAGAAATATTTTCTGATATGGATTTTATAAAATCCGAAAATTTCAATGTTTTGGAATCCACGCAAATTCTTTGTTTTTTGAAAGAAAACGGCTACAATGTATCGCTAAAAGCTTTTAACGATGCAGACTGTGCAAATGAAATTATGAAATTATTGGGGACATACAAATGATTCAGGCGAAAAATCTTTGCTATACTTATAACCTTGACAGCAAAACTCCTGTAAAAGCTGCCGAAAACATAAATTTATCTCTTAATGGCGGCGAAATTCTTGGAATAATAGGAAAAACAGGCTCCGGGAAATCAACTCTCGTTCAAATGCTCAGCGGGCTTTTGCGCCCAACTCACGGAGAAGTTATCTTAAACGGCAAAAATATTCACAGGGATTTTAAAGATATAAGAGACGTTTATTTTAAAATAGGAATGGTATTTCAATATCCCGAACAACAGCTTTTCGGTTCTACGGTATTTGAAGACATCGCTTTTGGTCTGCGTAATAAAGGTGTTGATGAAAAGGAAATAAAAAATCGTGTAGAAGAAGCCGCGGAGTTCACAAACCTTGACCAAAATCTTTTAATCCGCTCCCCTCTTGAACTTTCGGGAGGCGAAAAAAGAAGATGCGCGATTTCCGGAGTTATTGCCATGAAACCGGAAATTTTAATACTCGATGAACCAACATCCGGATTAGATGCAAAAGGCGGAAAAAAATTAATAGATTCTATTATGCGTTATCATAAAAAAGAAAAAAATATTATAATCTTTATATCTCATGTTATGGAAGAAATATCACAAATCGCCGATAAAATTTTGGTAATGAACGCAGGGCGCCAAGTTTTTTTGGATTCTCCTGAAAATGTTTTCGGAGAAACGGAGAAATTAAAAAGCTTAGGTCTTAATGTTCCGCAAACTGCAAGAATAATGTCTTTGCTAAACAGCAAAGGATACGATACAGATAAAAATATAATCACCCCGCAAAAAGCCGAACATTATATCTTGAATCTTTTAAAATCGGCGGTGTGTAAAAAGTGATAAAAAACATGGCTTTAGGGAAATATATGCCCGGAGATTCCGTTATACATAGGTTAGACCCGCGAATAAAGCTAATATCCTCTGCTCTTTTTTTGGGAGTCATATTCTGGATTAGAAGCTACCTGGCACTAACTTTGCTTCTGGGGTTTGTTATATCATGCGCTTTTATATCCCAAGTACCTTTTAAAAAGTATATGAAATTAAACCGTTCCATTATGATTGTTTCTTTTTTCACGGCACTTATAAACCTTTTTTTTGAAGCGGAAACAATTTTTTTGAAATCAGGGGAATTTTTAATAACACCTCAAAGTTTTAAAAACAGCATAGTTGTTTTCATGCGCTTGATTTCTTTGGTATTAATGAGCTCGCTTACAATGTTCACAACATCCCCGAGCGACATTTCTTGCGCTCTCGAAAGCCTTTTAAATCCTTTAAAATATCTTGGCATAAACGTTCAGGAAATAGCGATCACAATAACCATATCTTTAAGGTTTATACCCACCTTATTTGAAGAAACGGATAAGGTGATAACCGCGCAACGTTCCCGCGGAGCAGATTTCAAAAGCAAGAATATAGTGAAGAAAATCAAAGCGTTTTCGGCAGTGTTAATACCTATTTTCATCTCTTCATTTAAAAAAGCAAATGATTTGGCAACGGCTATGGAATCCAGATGCTACGACAGTTCCAGAAGCCGCACAAAATATAAAGAACTTCACATAAAGTTCTCAGACATATTGGCAATTGTTTTTATTATATTAATTTTTTTGGGAGTAGTATTATGCAACAATCTGCTGAGGATATAATCAAAACAAGAAACATATTGTTAACCTTGTCTTATGATGGAAGTGGTTATCATGGCTGGCAAATTCAAAAAAACGCAGTAAGTGTACAAGAGGTTTTTCAGAATTCTCTTGAAAAAGTCATAGAAGAAAATGTGGATATAAAAGGATGCAGTCGAACAGATACGGGAGTACATGCAAACATGTACACGTTGAATTTTAAAACATCAAGCCATATAAAATGCCACAACCTAATCTACGCTTTGAACAGATTCCTTCCAAATGATATATCTGTAACAGGTTGCAAAGAAGTTTCGGCAGATTTTCATGCACGGTACTCTTGCACGGGTAAAGAATATGTGTATAAAATATGGAATAACAAAATAAGAAATCCCTTTTTGGACAAACGCGCCTTGCATTATTGGTACCCTTTGGACATTGACATTTTAAACGATGCGGCAAAATTATTTGTAGGCACATACGACTTCACTTCATTTGCCACACTTGACAAACGTGAAATTAAAAATATGATTAGAACTATAAAAAACCTCAGCGTACATGAAAAAAGTACGGATCTTATAGAAATCAAAGTAAAAGCTGACGGTTTTCTTTATAATATGGTTCGTATAATAGTGGGCACGCTTCTAAGAGTTGCACAAGGAAAAATAAAAAAAGAAGACATTCCTTATATAATCGAATCACGAAACCGAAAAAATTCAGGTCCGACAGCTCCGCCTCAAGGACTTTATCTGAACAACGTGTTCTACGAGAATTTCTAAAATTCTGGGCAGGTGAGAATAAAAGTTTATTGTTTAAATTAAATGTAAGCTTGAAAAAATAATGGATATAAAAAATAAAATAAAGTCGCCTTTTAAAAAAAAGAATTATAACGACATAATGAATTTTTTTTCATTCCTGGTATCCCCTATTAAAAAATTGAAAAAATTAATTAATAAAAATGAAGAGAGAAAAAAATTATTCAATGATATTAAATCTGTGATTTTAGTTCTTTTTTGCAGCTTTTTATTTCTACTTTTATGGGTAAATAGGGTTAAGTTCTACCCCGATAACATTATTTTATGGATTGAAGGCAAAGCACTTTCCATAACCCGCGGATCCGGCTACCCGTGTAAAGTAGAAGGAGATAAAATATCCGCCGAAAATTTAAGGTTTTCTGATGGCAATATAATTGCGCTTAGCGACACTTCGTTAAGTTTGCTAAACGAATCAGGGAAAACAATACGAGAAGAAAAGCACAATTTTAGTCATCCATGCATTAAATCAGGTAACATAAGAGCAATTATTTACGATCGCGGAGGTAAAAATTTCAAAATAGAAAGTGTTGCAAAAAATCTATATTCCGCATTAACCGAGAAAAACATTATTGCCTGCGCCATCTCCGATAACGGAACTTATGCTGTAGTCCAGCAATCTTTAAGCAGCCTTGCGGAAATGATTGTATACAGCAAAAATAACAAAGAAAAATACAGCTATTCATTTTCCGAATACTATATTTCCGATGTTGCTTTAAATCCAATGGGAACAGAAGGCGTGGCATGCGGAATATCGGCTGATAACGGAAATATAAGCTCAAATGTTTATCTACTGGATTTTAAATCCAAAACCGCAAAGTATCAATTAAAACTAAGCGATAATATGGTAACCCATGTGGAATATCTTACCGGCGGGAACATTTTGGCAATAGGCGACAAATATATGACTTTCATAAATGTAAAATCCAAAGCTGTTAGAAACTTTTCATACGGTAAAAAATTATTAAAATTCTATGATTTTAATAAAAATAACGGTATCTGCTGCTGTCTGTCGTCATCGATAAACGAAACCGATGACGATGAAATAGTTAATGTTAACGCTTTAGGAAATGAAGTTTTCAGAACGCAAACTTCTGAAAGTTTTATAGGACTATCACACAGAGAAAATCAAACATTGTGTTTAACTAAAAATAAAATAATTTCTTATAACAGAGCGGGGCACGTCGAAGGGTATTTAGAGACACAAAATCACTCCAAAAAAATTATTCTTGCTCCTTGTTCTTACGCGTATATTCTAAACTGCAATACTATAGACAAGGTGAAAATAAACCATCTGAAAAAAATCAACTAGCATGCGGATATCACCGGGATTTGTTTATCTAATGCGATATCACAGACATGCTTATGACAAGTAAAAATTATTATCTGACAATCATCTTCGTTTTTCAGAGGATAACTTTTCAAAAATTCAAGTACCTTATCAAGCCTGGCATCATCATACTGCATAAAAACATCATCTAAAATCAGCGGCATGTTATTTTCGCCGGATATTAATTCGGAAATAGCTATTCGAAGCGATAAATAAGCTTGATCGATTGTTCCGCTGCTAAAATTATCGCAATTGCGATCTATCATGTCATCGCTTACTAACATTCCGTAATTTTTTTCAACATGCATCTGATTATATTTACCATCCGTTAAGCAAGAAAATATCTCCGAAACTCTTTTGTTAAGTTTGGGGTTAAAGTTTTTACGAAGTTCATCTGAAGATTCCTCGATAACAGACAATGCAATTTGCAAACTTTCGGAATATTTTTCCATATCTGAAAGTTTGTTTTTTTGTGTGATTAAATTTTCATTTAATTTTTCTGCGTTTTCAGGAGGAGATTTTATATTTTTTTGAACTTCAATGTATTTTTCTTCCAGGCCAAGATTTTTTAAAAATTCTATTCTTTTACTAATCTTTTCAAATTCCTCCGGCTCAAGTTTTGCCACTTCATCTTTCAAATTCAAATTTTCCGCATATTCTTTTAAAACCTTTACGTCATTAACTTCAAACCCAAGTGTACTTAATTCACACTCGATTTTTTCTTCAAGATGATCTATTTCGGAATTTAAAAAAGTAAAATTTTTAAACATTGATAAAGCTTCGTTAAAATCACTTGCATTATGATATTTTGAAACACTTTTAACAAAATCGTTTTCAATGTTTTTTAATTCCTCCAAAGCAGCACCGTAAGAATTTCGAATTTCCGAAATGCTTTGAAATTTGGCACATTTTTCGTAGTAATCCTGAACAGAGGAACAATTTTTTAAATCCAACATTTCATTTATGGTTTTTTTGATTTCAAATAAACTTAATTCGGTAATCTTCAATTTATCAGCCAAAGTTTTTTGTATGCTGTTTTCAAGATTATCAATCTCAATTAAAACTTCTGATATTTTTGACTGGTTTTCGCCAATTGCAAGAACGCGTTGCTCATCACAATGTTTTTTGAGCATATTTAATTCTTCGGTTAATAATTGCGTATTTTCCTTGCTCTTTTTAAAAAAGCGAACTCCATACCCGCAAAACAAAATAAAGGGTAACGCATAGATTGCGAAAAAAACAAACACGCCGGCAAAAAAACCAACACATAAAGACATGATAAAAATAAAAACATTGATTATCTGAAGAACTGTAATTGATAATTTTTTCTTTTTAAAACCAGCGGAGAATTTTTCAAACTCTTTTTCATGCACCGATAACTTAAATTCGGCTTCTTTTGCGCTATTTTCCAGTAAAACCTGCTCTTTTTTTAATTTTTCAAGTTCCCGGCTTAATAATTCACGTTTATTAAAATTCTTGTGAATTAAACGATAGAAATCTGTGTCTTCGTTCAAAAAACATCTTTCGGATTTTAAAACATAATTTATTTCTCTTATTTCGGTTTCAAGTGTTTCTTTTTTTCGCAGTTTCAAGTTAAGAAAATCAAAGTCTTCTTTCGAAATCGAGACGATGTTTCTATCAACCGAATCCATCACGTTACGCAGTTCCCGCACCTTAGCCATACAATTTTTTGATTTTTCTTTTTTCAGCATCATTTTATTTATAAAATCGCGAGCTTCTAATCGGGTCATTTTTAGGTTTGCGATATATTTTTCTTTATCTTCAATCAGCTTAATAACAAGGTTTATTTTTGAGAGCTTATGGAATCTTTCCGCATTTTCAACTTTTGCTTGCAAACACGCCAGTTCCTTGCGCAATTCGCAAATATCGGAAAGCTTTTTTATAAGCTCACCGGTGTTGATTTCAAATGATCTCAAATTAAATATTTTTTGATTGATTTCACTTATTAAAGATTTGGTTTGAAAAATTTTTCCTCCGTTACCTCTTGTCGGTTGTAAATCTTTTATTGCTTCATCAAGCCTTTTTGTAACCAAGCTTTTAGACGTATCGGATTCCGCTGTATCTGATAAATTCGAAAGAATTTTATCGGATAAACTGTCTTTATTGTCTTTGGAATCTTTAGACTTTTCAAAATCTGATTTCCCTATGTTTTTAATATAACTGCTCCTTTCAAAACTTTTGATATCAACACCAAAAAAATGCTCCCCCGCTTCTTCGTTTTTCCCAAGCGTTATTTTTTCACCCGTGGATTTGTTAAAAATCAGCACAACGTCTTTTTTGGGGGATTCGGAGTTTATTTCTTTTTGAATTTTATATAAATTGCCTTTATGTGTAAATTCCACAGATCCTTTCATCTGTGTCCCTGACCAAGGCGTATACCTTTGGCGCAAAATTTTGTCTTTGGAGCTTGCTTTTTCTCCACCTCTCTTGCTGTAAAACATTATTTTTAAAAATTCCATAAGTGTGGATTTTCCAAATTCATTAGGTCCGTAAATGACTTGCGTCCCGCTTTTTAAACACGTACTGTAATTTTCAAGTTTGCCGAATCCGCCTATCTCTATTTTTTTAATCACCATAATATCTCACATCCCCGCAAAAAGCCTTAAGACCTATTTTAAGAGCGTTTTTATTTACTGTTTTTTCTTGTTCGTTTTTTGAATTTTCGATTCTTAAAAGCATTTTTTTAATAAATATACTTTTAAAATCGTTTCTGAATTTTATCTTATTCACATTTATTTCTGTTTCGGTGTCATCTTTAACTTTAGCGAAAAACAACTTTTCATTAAGTTCAGTTTCAAGTTTCAAAATATCAATGAAAAAATCTTCAGGAACTAAGCCCGTAAGAGTTATATTGTAAAAGTTTTCAGCATAAGATTCACTGTAAATGTCTTTTATTTTCTCAAAAATCAAACCTGTTATTTCATTTTCCGATTCTGCGTTGGAAACATCCACATCAAGCACTTCATACGTACGCTTGCAAATTTTTTTAAACGCCAAATCGCAATATCCTTTTGAAACAGTACCTATGTAAAATCCCTTCTCCCCCGTTTCATCAAAGCCTCTTCCTTCAGGGCACCCGGCGTAGGCATAATAGGTGCCGCCCGCTCTGCATATTTCACTGCGCTTGTGAACGTGTCCCAAAGCAACGTAGTCAAAACTGCTTTTTTCAATGTCGCAAATTTTAACAGGGCAGTAAATATCTTCATCCGAGTTTGAAATGTTTCCATGCATCACGCAAATATCAATGAAATTATTGTTCTTTTCAACATTCAGATTTTTTAAAAAGTTTTGTTTTTCGTATGCTCCTTTAAACGCAGATCCCCATAGTCTTACTTTAAGATCGTTAAGTTCTGTGTGTTCTATTTTGTTATTTTTAAATATCAAGGTATTTTCCGGCCACTTTGAAGCATAGGGAGAATCAGTAGTAAAAGGGTCGTGATTTCCGGGTGAAATCGCAACTTTAAAATTCACTTTTGAAAGTGCATTTTTTACATCTTGGACATCGGTGCTTGACAAATTCACGTCATCAAATAAATCTCCCGCGATAAGAAGCAGCCGGACTTTTTCATCGCGACATACATCTAAAATTTTAAAAAAAGTGTTTTTTATCTCATGCTTTCGGATTTCACTTTTGTTACCTACTCCACAGCACTGAGAACCAATATGTAAATCGGCGCAATGCGCTATTTTAATTTCCAAACACATATTCTCCTTACAAATATTACTGTTGTTTTTTGAGTTTTTATATTGTATACTAATTTTAAATCCATTATAATTGATAATCAAGAAGCATGTAATTCAACATGCAACCGAATGGGTGCTATCCGGCGGATGATTGTGAACCATGTCAGGCGGGGAACCGAGCAGCATTAAACAATATGTTCCGTGCGATATAGTTAATTCATTCGGTTGCATGTTGAATTACATGATTACAAGAAATATTAAGCTTTTAAGCGAGGTAAGGAAATTGTATCAAGCATTATACCGCAAATGGCGTCCAAAAACTTTCGATGATGTTAGCGGACAAGATCATATTACCAAAACCTTAAAAAGCGAAGTGATTTCGGGAAGAATCTCTCATGCGTATCTTTTTACCGGTTCGCGCGGGACCGGTAAAACTTCGTGCGCCAAAATTTTGGCAAAAGCCGTGAATTGCCTCAGTTCTGTTGGCGGAAATCCGTGCCTTAAATGCGATATGTGCAAACATATAGAATCTGATAATATGCTAGATATCGTTGAAATTGACGCCGCAAGCAACAATGGCGTTGAAAATATAAGATCAATGCGGGAAGAAGTTGTTTTTTCCCCCGCCAAATGTAAATACAGAGTATATATTGTAGATGAAGTTCATATGCTGTCCACAGGGGCTTTCAATGCATTTTTAAAAGTTCTTGAAGAACCACCCGCACATGTTATATTTGTGCTCGCCACCACGGAAATTCACAAACTCCCCGCCACTATAATTTCAAGGTGTCAGAGATTCGATTTTCACAGAATAATGTCCGAAGATATTTTTAAAAGAATAAAATATATATGTGAGAAAGAAAAAATCAAAATTGAAGATAATGCCGCGGAAATTATTGCAGAGTCGGTCGACGGCGGGATGAGAGACGCTCTTTCGATTTTGGATCAGTGTGCCAATTCATGCGGCAATAACATAAATGCGGAATCGGTTAAAAAAATCTTGGGAATAACAGGAACCGAATACTTATCGGAATTAATCAGTTTTATAAGCAACAATCAACCCGCAAAATGTCTCGAATTAATCGATAAAATGCACAACGAATCCAAAAATATGCTTAAACTATGCGAAGAAATAATGGAATATTTCAGACGCATTATGATCTGCAAAGTAACTAAAGAGATCGACTTCTCACAACCTCAAAATATCGACTTAGACAAAATAAATCTTGAAGATATTCTGTTTTCTCTTGATGTTCTTCAGGAGTCGTATAAAAACATGTGCAGCGGAACAAATAAAAAGCTTGAAATGGAGATCGCGCTTGTAAAGCTTTGCAGTAAGTTTAAAAGTAATAAAGATTCTCCTCAAATTCTTAATAACATTAAAAACAACGCCCCGCAAAAACCACAAATTCCGGTAGTTGCAGAAAAAACCGAGTCTTTGCCAACACCTAAAACTTTTGTACAGACCCATAACGAAAACGCTCTTCAATGTTGGGTTCAAATACTTGAAGCACTTAAAAACGAAAAATCTTTAAAATCACTTTATATATCGTTAAGAGATTCAAGTGCGTATGAACAAGGTAACTATATTTTAATAGATTCAGCAAACAGTCTGGCATTCGAGCTTTTGCGGCGCAACGAATACAGAAGTGCCATCAAAAAAATAATAAAAGATATAACAGGCAAGCAATACAGTCTCGGCCCCTACACCGCTGAAAACCAAAATCAAAACGATGCTCGGCAAAACGATCCTTTCGATATACTTATAGAAACAGCTAACAAAGGCAAAATCCAATTGAAATTAAACTAGGAGGAAATATATTAATGAAAGTGAGATTACCCAAAAGCGGCGGAGCAGGAATGCAAGACATACAAAAACTTGCCAAACAGGCACAATTAGCTCAAGAAGAAATGGAGAAAGCTTCCGCCGAACTTGAAGAAAAAAAATACGAAGCAACTTCCGGCGGTGAAGCTGTAAAAGTAACAATAAACGGAAAACTCGAATTACAAAAAATAGACATCAAGCCCGAAGTAGTAGACCCTGAAGAAACTGATATGCTTTCGGATATGATAATAGCTGCAGTAAATGAAGCTATTAAAAAAGCAAATACAGAAAAAGAAACGGTAATGCAAAGTATTTCCGGTCAAATGAATCTTCCGGGACTGTTTTAATATGGATAAATACTATCTCCCGCCTCTTGAAAAGCTAACAGAACATTTTGAAAGTTTGCCTAACGTTGGCAGAAAAACCGCAAGAAGACTTGCTTACTCTATTTTGAAAATGCCCCAAGAAAAGGCACAGGCATTTGCGAATGCCATTTTAGCGGCAAAAAAGGGAATTTATTACTGTAAAAAATGTTGCAACTTAACAGACAAAGAAATATGTAATATATGCGCCGATAACTCGCGCGACAAATCAATAATATGCGTGGTCGAAGATCCACGAGATGTTTCGGCTATTGAACGAACCGAAGAATTTCACTCACTTTATCATGTTCTTCATGGAGTTATATCGCCTTTGAATGGTGTTGGACCCGATGAAATATCTATAAAAGAACTCCTTAATCGTATAAAAGAAGAAAAAACGAAAGAAGTAATTATGGCTACTAACCCAACAGTAGAGGGAGAAGCTACGGCAATGTATATTTCAAAACTTCTGAAGCCATTTGACATAAGAGTAACGAGATTGGCATATGGAGTCCCCGTAGGTGCATCGCTTGAATATGCTGATGAGGTCACACTTTCCCGTGCTCTTTCCGGAAGAAGTGAAATCACATAATGATTATAAAACAATATTTCTGATAATTTTTTTGTTGAAAACTCATATTTTTGGAATTATATTTTTTGAATCTTGTGGCATTTTTTTCTTTTTTCAATCTTGAAGTTATGAAAAAAGTATGATATCATTAAATACAGGTTGCATATACTTTATGTGATCATTTAGAAAATTATTTTAAAGGAGAAAATTAATTATGACTAGCATTCAAGAATTTTGCGCAAAACACGCTCTTATCACCACAGCAGTAGTAACAGCAGTATTAGCAGCAATGGCAACATTCGTAGGTGCCCGCAATTACTACCACAATAACGGCATCCTCAACTTCAGACACACATCATCAGCAACACCAGCAGCTCCAGTAGCAGCAACAACACCAGCAGCTCCAGCAGCAGCAGATAAAGCAAAAGAAGCACCAAAAGCAGAAGCACCAAAAGCAGAAGCACCAAAAGCAGAAGCAAAATAAGTAAGATAAACACCCAAAAACTAAGAATATTTGGATTATAATCAAACCCAATCAGAATAAATCTGATTGGGTTTTTTATTGTATTCTAAATATTTACCACATGTGTTATACTTTAATAAAATAAATATTTTAGGTGGTGAATTTCCCTTGAATTCGGGATTTTATGTAAAGCTTTCCGATCTTATAAAAGAGTTATCTTTTGAAGTCGCCCTTATTCCGGAAGACCCCAAAAAAATTAAAATAACATCAAGAGACATCAACCGTATGGGCTTGGAGCTTATAGGTCCAATTGAACATTTTGATAACAAACGAATTATAATTATGGGAGAAAGTGAAAGTTATTTCCTTTCCACTCTGTCTTCTGAAGAAATATACAAATCCGTCGAAGCAATACTTTCGCTTCATCCTCCTCTTCTGATAATTTCTTACGGTATAAAACCAATAAAAGAAATTATAGATGTTGCAACTAAGTATAAGGTGCCGATACTTACCTCTAAAGATACGGCAGCTGAGGTCACCGCCGAACTCACTCCTTTTTTAAACGTCCATTTAGCTCCAAGAATCACTCGTTCCGGTGGTCTTATGAACATACATGGCGAAGGAATACTTCTTGTAGGAGAAAGTGGCGTGGGAAAAAGCGAAACTGCGATAGAACTTCTCAAGCGTGGGCACAAACTTATTTCGGATGATTTAGTGGAGATAAGAAAAATACCTAAAAATACCTTAATAGGTGCAGCTCCTGAGAATATACGTCATTTTATTGAAGTCAGAGGAATTGGAATAATAAATGCTCGAAGAATATTCGGAATAGGAGCCGTAAAGCTTACCGAAACCATAGACATGGTTGTAAACATCGAGACCTGGAAAGAAGACAAAAATTATGATCGTATGGGAGCAGAATCTAAATATACTGAAATATTAGGGGTAAAGGTTCCGTTCATTAATGTTCCCGTAAAACCGGGAAGAAATCTGGCGGTGATCATCGAAGTTGCCGCAATGAATAATCGACAACGTAAACTCGGGTATAATGCAGCAAGAGAATTATTTATAAATTTAGGCATGGAATATCCCAAATGCGAAAATCAAAAACTCGAAAAATGCATCTGGGATATATAAGAATTGCCAAAGTTACATAATCAAAAATGATTATCTACATATAATCACCTCAATTAATGTAACTAATGCTTACGATGTAACATTTTCGCATGCAATTTTTATTTTTGTAATTGATTTTTAAAAAAAATCATGGTAATATTAAGTATAGATTTCATAAAATTTACATAACTGTTTAAATTGGGTTTAAAGGAGAAAATAATTATGATAAGCATTCGAGAATTATACACAAAATATGCTCTCGTCACTACAGCCGTAGTAACAGCAGCGTTAGCAGCAATGGCAACATTCGTAGGTGCCCGCAATTACTACCACAATAACGGCATACCCAACTTCAGACACCCATCAACAGCGACAACACCGGAGGTTCCAGCACCGGCTCCAGCAGCAGCGACAACACCGGAGATTCCAGCACCGGCTCCTCCAGCAGCAGTAACAACGCTGGAAGTTCCGGCACCGGCTCCAGCAGCAACAATAGCACCAGAGGTTTCAGCACCGGCTCCAACAGAAACAACCACAGCAGTTCTAACAGGAACAGCAGCACCAGCGGCTGAAGCACCAGCTAAAGAAAGAAGCCCAAGGAGAAGCAACAGAATCAAAGAATTAAGAGCAGCAGAAGCCCGACGCAAAGCAGAAACAGATGAAAAAGCTAAAGAAAAAAACGAGGCAACCAAAAAGGGTCTTACTCTAGCTCAGTACAGGGCAGTATTCAATATTGATTAACAAATCAAACAACAATAACTAACTATTATAACCTCAAACAAGTATATTTACTGTTTGAGGTTGTTTTATCTTCTAAATAATCTCTGTATATGCTATAATTTAATAAAATACCTGAGATATTAACTTACATCAAGAAAGGTAGTGACCTCTACAAGCTCTGTCCGGTTACATCAGAGGCTTGTTATTATTAATGAAAATAATAGCCGATACTCATTGCCATACTGTGGCATCCTCACATGCATACAGCACTATAATGGAAAATATAAATGAAGCAGCCAAACAAAACCTTTACGCGATAGCTATTACGGACCATGCGAGAAACATGCCCAGCCCTCCCGGTACTTGGTACTTTGAAAATTTAAGGATAATACCAAAAAAAATCAATGATGTATATGTACTCAAAGGAATAGAAGCAAATATACTGAATACTGACGGTGAAATTGATATTCCTTTTATAAAAAAAGACGATTTTGAACTTGACTGGGTTATAGCATCTATTCATGATGTTGCTTTCGAGGGCAAAACCGATGTGCATTCCTGTACCGAAACTTGGATGAACATCGCCAAAAACCCTATGGTAAATGTTGTTGGGCATAGTGGACTTTCAAGCTTCATTTATGACTATAAAACTGTTATACCGGAATTTGGCAGAAACGGTAAATTGGTAGAAATAAATAACAGCTCCTTTAACGTAAGGCCGGGCTCCGCACAAAACTGTAAAAAAATAGCGTTGCTTTGTAAAAAACATAGCGTTAGCATAGTAATAAACTCTGATGCTCATTTTTGCACGCAAGTCGGAAAATTTGATAAAGCACTGAAGCTTTTGGAAGAAATCGATTTCCCCGAGGAACTTGTAATTAACGCAGATGTAAATCGATTTAAATCATACTTAAATAACTACACGCGCTTTTTTCAAAAATAAAAAATATTTATTGGAAAAAACCTGAAATTAGGAGGCATTAACCATTTCAAACATTTACACAGAGCTCATTAATCTGTCAGAAAAAACAGGATGCACCGTTTTAAAAAATGAGAGTCTTAAAAATCATACATCATTTAAAATTGGGGGTCCTGCGGATTTATTCATATATGTTAATAATAAAGAAAGTTTAAAGCTCCTACTGAATTTAATAAATAAACAAAATATCCCGTTTTTCGTAATTGGCAACGGAACCAATCTTCTTGTCGCCGATGAAGGTTATAGAGGCGTGGTTCTCAGCTTAACCAAAAGCTTTAAAACACTTACACTGGAGAATGAAAACACAATAGTATGCGGTGCGGGAATTTCTCTCGCGAAAGCCTGCGTATTTGCCATGCAGAACGAACTTTCCGGTTTGGAATTTGCCTGGGGTATTCCGGGTTCTTGCGGCGGTGCTCTTTTTATGAATGCCGGAGCTTACGGTCATGATATATCAGATATAATAAAAAAAGGTACTCATGTAACTTTAAAAGGAACAGAGGAAACTTTAGATAAAGGCGAGATGAAGCTTTCATACAGAAAAAGCTTATACTCGCAAGAGCCTTTTATTATAACTTCCTTAGCATTTGAATTAAAAAAATCTTCTATTAAAAGCATAAAATCAAAAATGCACGAAAATATAATCAAAAGAAAAACCAAACAGCCCCTCGAGTACCCGAATGCAGGAAGTATATTTAAACGACCGGGGAATGGATATTATACCGGACCTCTTATAGAGCAGTCCGGGCTTAAAGGAGCATCTGTCGGAGATGCAATGGTAAGTCTGAAACATGCGGGATTTATTATAAATAAAGGAAACGCCACAGCAAAAGATTTATTAAACTTGATAAATTTGATAAAAGAAAAAGTGTATGCCGATTCCGGAGTGCTTTTAGAGTGTGAAATCAAAACTTTAGGAAACATAACATTATAAAATCAGGAGTATGAAATGTCTTTTTCATATAAAGTCAAAAAGGAGCTGTCCGCTCTTCCCCTTGGCTCCAACAGTAAGATCATAGCGGAACTTTACGCTATTATACTTTTCAGTGGAAATTTGAAAAACAATGAATTTATTCTCTCTTTTGAAAATAAATGCGTTGCAGACAGAGTATGGGAATTAACGGAGCAAATTTCCCTTTCCGCCAAATATTTTACTGATCAAAAATCTCATTCTAAATGCATTTATAAAATAAAAAACAATGAGAATCTTTTTGAAAATCAATACGATCTTCAAAAAGATTCTCTGCCTGATTTTTTAAGAGGTATCTTTATTGTATACGGTAGCATAACAAACCCCGAAACAGAATATCACCTGGAATTCAATACATCGACTCAAGAACTCTGTAACAGTTTAACATACATCTTAAAATCATCTGAATCGCTGAACTTTAATCCGGGAGTTATTAAAAGGCGAGGCAATTATGTTGTATACCTAAAAGAGAATGAAAAAATAACTGATTTTCTGGTCTTGATTGGGGCAAAACATTGTGCAATGGAGCTTATTCAAATTAAAATGTTAAAAGAAGTAAGAAACAATATCAATCGAACCACGAATTTTGAAACAGCTAATATATCCAAGGTTACAAACTCCGCGGCAAGGCAAATTAAAGCCATTCAAAAAATCAAAAAATCAAAATTCGGTCTTGAATCGCTCCCGGAATATCTGCAGGAAACCGCCAAATTGCGTCTGAGCAACCCTTATCTTTCACTAAATGAATTAACCAAACTTTATAAAAACGCTGTAAGTAAATCCGGAATAAATCATAGACTTAGAAAACTAATAAAAATTTCTGACGAATATTACGAATGAAATCACGCTAGCTTTTCGCGAAGTGTTTTAAGTAACACTTTTTCTCTCCTGGAAACTTGGACTTGTGTCATTCCTAAACTTTCTGCAGTTTCGGACTGAGTTATACCTTTGAAAAAACGCAAATATATAAGATTTTTATCTCTTTTTTCAAAAGTATTTAAAATTTGAAAAATCGATATTTTAGTAGATATGTTCTCGTCGTCAAATTGAACGGGGATATCCGGCATCGGCTTATCTTCATAGCCTAATAAAGGCATATCTAAAGAAACAGGTGCCTTTGAAGCGTCCAAAGCTTCCAAAACCTGATCCTGCTCCACCCCCAACAATCCGGAAAGTTCGCTTAAAGAAGGTTCACGCTCATAAAATTTTATGAATTGCTCCCGCTCGTATCCTACTTTTACCGCAAGTTCTTTAAGGCGACGGCTGATTTTGAGCGACCCGCTGCTTCTGAACAAAGCCTTGATCTCTCCCAAAATCACGGGGACAGCGTAAGTCGAAAACTGTACCCCTTTGGTTGCGTCAAAATTTTTGGCTGCTTTTGTAAGACCCATACATCCGGATTGAAAAACATCGTCATACTCCAGCCCGCGCTTCCTGAACCTTTGGCAACAAGAATGAACTAAGCCTAAATGGTCTTCTATCTTTATAGAATTTGCCGAAGAATCACTCTTGCCGTACTTTTTATGAGAAAAACCCAAAGTATTATCGCTCATTTTTCACCGGTCTGCGTATTATGAACTTTTGAAGAGTAACGGTTGTCCCTTTACCAATTTTCGATGTTACCTTTATTTTATCCATAAAACTTTGCATGACTGCAAAGCCAAGACCTGAACGCTCACTTCCGCCTGTTGTGAAAAGCGGCTCCATTGCTTGCTCAACATTTTCAATTCCACATCCTCTATCCTTTATCCTTACAAGGATTCTTCCGTTGCTGTAAATTTTAGATGATATGTAAATTTTACCTATTCCGGTTTTATATCCATGCACTATACAATTGGTAACGGCCTCGGAAACTGCTGTTTTTATGTCCGCGAGTTCATCAATTGTGGGGTCAAGCTGAGAGACAAATGCCGCTACCACGGTTCGAGCAAACCCTTCATTATAGGATCTGCTAAAAAAATTTATATTCATTTCGTTTATTACGTCTTGCATTAACTTTTTTCTCCTCCTTTTCAAATATTCCAAGAGCGTTAAGACCTGAAAGTTTAACCATTCTTTCTAAACTTTTTGGAATATTTATCACTTTTAGATTTCCTTTAATAGCACTCATTAATTTAAAACGCCCCATTATAAGCCCTATGCCTGAGCTGTCCATAAATTGAACACCGCTGAAATCAAGTTCCAGAAGCTTAGGATCATAATTTTCGATGTACCCATCTATAGTTTCTCTTATTTCTTTTGCGGTATGATGGTCTATATCCCCTTCGATAAGAGCCGTAAGGGTGTTTTTATATGACGAAATGCGAACTCCCATATGTAACCTCCTCTATCTTAACTTTGTAATTAGATCTTTAAATTACTATTATGCCCGTAAATCTTCTTTATATTCATTGCTTGTCCGATTTACAAATAAACAAAAAAATCCTTTACCACTTTATGATAAAGGATTTTTTGTAATTATTTTGTAGAATAACGTCATAAAAATTATTGAATTTTAAAATTTATTAGCACTTAAAGTTCTTCCATGCTTCTTTTCAAATTATGAATTTTATTTTTTAATTTTTCCGAAGCAGCTTTGGCGCCTTCAATTATTTCTTTAGGGGCTTTAGAAATAAAATTCTCATTTTGGAGCCTGCTCTCAGCCTGTTCCAGTTGTTTTTTTGCTGTTTCAAATTCTTTTTGAAGCCTTGCAAGTTCCGCGTCTTTGTCTATAAGATCACCTGTAGGGATGTATATTTTAACATAGTCGTTAACAGCGGTTACAACTTTAGGCAAACTGAAATTTTTCTCGATTTCTACATCTTTGGCAAAAGCTAATTTGCATATCATATTTTTGTATTCTTTTAAAATTTTTGTAAAATCAGAATTCGCGGTTTCAATATAAACCATCGTTTTTTTGCCGTGCGGAACATTCATTTCGCGCCTAATATTACGAATGGATTTTATAACAGACATCAAAGTTTCAATTTCTTTCTCAGCTTTTTCATTAATTTCTGATTCATTGCATTTAGGATAGTCAGAAATCATAATGGAATCTTCTTCGTTAAAGAAAGAACGCCAGATTTCTTCTGTTACAAATGGCATAAAAGGATGCAAAAGCTTCAGAATATTTTTAAGAGTCCATAGAAGAACTTCCTTTTTACCTGAAATTTTCGAAAACTCTATGTACCAATCGCAAAATTCATCCCAAATAAAATCATAAAGTTTTTGAGCAGCAACACCCAGCTCAAATTTATCTATGCTATTTGAAACCTCGGCAGCAATTTTATTTAATCTGCTGACAATCCAGCAATCTACAGATTCCAGCTCGCTTGGAAGTGATGCTTCTATATTTTCGTTGTCAGTGTTCATGTGAACAAATCTGGCGGCATTCCATATTTTATTTGCAAAATTTCTACTCGATTCCACTTTTTCGGTAAAAAATCTCATGTCATTCCCCGGAGTGTTACCAAGCGTAAGTGAAAATCTAAGGGCATCTGCTCCGTACTGCTCTATAATTTGAAGCGGATCGATACCGTTACCTAAAGATTTGGACATCTTTCTTCCCTGAGAGTCGCGCACAAGACCATGTATAAGAACATGTTTAAACGGCGCTTTACCCATTATTTTAAGTGAAGAAAAAATCATTTTGGCAACCCAGAAGAAAATTATATCATATCCCGTTACCAGAACATTTGTTGGGTAAAAGTAATCAAGTTCGGGAGTTTTTTCAGGCCATCCGAAAACCGAAAAAGGCCACAGTCCTGCCGAAAACCAAGTATCAAGAGTATCTTCATCTTGATGAATTTTCGAAGAACCGCATTTTGTGCATGTGTTAGTATCTTCCCTCGAAACTATAATTTCACCGCAATCCTCGCAATACCACGCCGGAATCCTATGCCCCCACCAAAGCTGACGGGATATGCACCAATCCTTAATGTTTTCCATCCAGTGATAATAAATTTTGCTGAATTTTTCAGGCACAAAATTTGTTGTTCCGCTTTTAACACAATCAATAGCGGGCTGCGCCAAGGGTTTCATTTTAACAAACCACTGGGTTGAAACTCTTGGTTCTATAACGGTCGCGCATCTGTAACATGACCCAATGTTATGTTTAATATCTTTTATGCATTCAATATGGTTTGCGCCGTGTAAATCTTTTACTAAACGTTTTCTTGCTTCATACCTGTCAATGCCCTTGTATTCGTCTGCGTTTTCGTTCATTATGGCTTTTTCATCCATAACATTTATCATGGGCAGATTATGTCTAAGACCTATTTCAAAATCATTTGGGTCGTGAGCCGGTGTGATTTTAAGCGCTCCGGTTCCAAGCTCCATATCAACGTAATCATCGGATACTATAGGTATTTCGCGACCAACTATCGGGATTATAACCTTTTTACCTATTAAACTTTTATAACGCTCATCGCTTGGATTTACAGCTACAGCAACGTCGCCAAACATAGTTTCGGGGCGAGTGGTTGCTATAGTTATAAATTCATCGGTTCCTGCCAGCTTATAACGTACATGCCAGAAGTGTCCGTCATGCTCTTCAAAATTCATTTCCGAATCAGAAATAGAAGTTTTACATTTGGGGCACCAATTTATTATTCTTTCTCCCCTATAAATAAGCCCTTCTTCATAAAGCCTTACGAAAAATTCTTTGACCGCTTCGGAGCATCCTTTGTCCATAGTAAAGCGTTCCCTGGACCAGTCACAAGAAGCACCTAGTTTTTTAACCTGACTTACAATATTTCCGCCGTACTCCTCTTTCCATTTCCATGCACGTTTTAAAAACTTTTCACGACCGATATCTTCTTTTGAAATGCCTTCAGAGCGCATTTGCTCCACTATTTTTGCTTCTGTGGCAATGGAAGCATGATCAGTACCGGGAACCCATAAAGTACAATACCCGCTCATTCTTTTGTGCCTTATTATTATATCTTGCATTGTTTGATCAAGAGCGTGCCCCATGTGAAGCCTGCCTGTAATGTTTGGCGGTGGCATAACTATAGTGTATGGCTTTTTATTTTTATCTACATCCGCTTTAAAATATCCTCCATCTTCCCAAAAGCGATAAAGCCTATCCTCAACTTCATGAGGATCATATGTTTTGCTTAATTCGTTATTCATGCCAATTCTCCTTTACTAAAGTCCGCAGTAGTATGAAATCATACTTTTAATTTTTTCTATTCCTTCTCCGCTTACCGAAGAAAAAATTATCCTGGGAACATTTTTATATTTTTCAAGTTCTTTCTCTATACTTTTTTCGCGTTCGGCTCTTTGAGTTTTATTGAGCTTATCACTTTTTGATAATACTATTACGAACGGTAAACTGCTGATATGTAGAAATTCTATCATTTGCATGTCAAGAGCTGACGGAGGATGACGCATGTCAATGATCTGCACAATTAACGCCACTTTGCGGTTTAAATCAAAATATCCCTCCACAAGCCGGGACCAGCGCTTTTTTTCCGAAAAAGAAACTTGTGCATATCCATATCCGGGCAAATCTATAAACCTCAGCTTCTTGAGGTTGTAAAGATTGATATTTATCGTTTTACCCGGCTTAGTGCTGACTCTTGCCAAAGATTTTCTGCTTAAAATTTTATTTATGAGTGAAGATTTTCCAACATTGGATTTGCCCGAAAAAACAATTTCAGGCAAACCGTCATTTGAAAGTTGATTTAAATTCCCTACAGATTTTTCAAAAGTAGCATCAGCAAAATTTATCATTATCGCCCTATAACCCCCCATAAATAAATTACTGTATTTTCAATGAGCTATATCATTAGATTTTTCAGAAAATGCTTTTTGATTCATCATAGAGTTGTTTCCTCGATCTGATAAAGCATGTTTGAAAACAGTATCCAGTTCTTTAGCCATTATGAAATTAACAGAATCCCTGACAACATCGTCAATTTTTTCGAGGTCGTTCTCATTCCCTGAAGGTATTATAATGGTTTTTACTCCGTCACGATATGCGGCCATAGTCTTTTCTTTGAGACCTCCTATGGGAAGGACTCTGCCTTTTAAAGTGATTTCTCCCGTCATGGCCACATTGGATTTGACCGGGGTACTGCTTAAAGCAGACACGATTGCGGTTGTCATTGTAATACCCGCTGAAGGACCATCTTTCGGGACTGCTCCTTCAGGAGCGTGGATGTGTATATCCAAGTTTTTATAAAAATCCTCTTCAACCCCCAGCTTATGGGAGTTACTTCTTATATAACTAACCGCTATTTGAGCCGATTCTTTCATAACATCGCCAAGAGAACCTGTAATTTGGACTTTGCCTTTACCTTTCATAAGAGCAACTTCAATAGGCATAGTTTCCCCGCCTATCGATGTCCATGCAAGCCCTTTCACAACACCTATCTGACCCAAATTATCAACTTTATCCCTTTGATATTTTGCGGAACCAATCATGGATTTCAATTTAGTGTCATTAACTTTAATTACTTTTTCTTTGTTCTCCGCGATATATTTTGCAGCTTTGCGCATAAGCGCAGCCAGTTTCCTTTCAAGCTCGCGTACGCCTGCTTCTCTTGTGTAACATTCGATCAAAGTTTTAAGGGTGTCATCTTCAATTTTAAAATTTCTTTTTGTAAGCCCGTGTCTTTTAAGCTGTTTGGGAATAAGATGATTTTTCGCGATATTAAACTTTTCTTCATGATTATAACTGTAAAGTTCTATAATTTCCATGCGGTCATAAAGTGGCTTGGGAATACTGCTTTTATCATTGGCAGTGGCTATGAACAAAACTTTACTCAAATCAAACGGGACTTCAATATACCTGTCATAAAATTCACTGTTTTGTTCAGGATCCAAGGTCTCCAAAAGCGCCGAAGACGGATCGCCGTGGTAATCTTTTGATAATTTATCAATTTCATCAAAAAGAATTAATGGATTATTGGTTCCCGCTTGTTTTATAGCGGAAATGATTCGCCCGGGCATAGCTCCTACATATGTTTTTCTGTGACCTCTGATTTCCGACTCATCGTTTACGCCGCCAAGCGATATCCTTAAATATTTTTTGCCCATAGCTTTTGCAAGAGATTTTGCTATGGATGTTTTACCGACGCCCGGAGGACCGACAAGGCAAATTATTTGACCTTTTATATCAGGAGCCAATTTTTTAACAGCCAAAAATTCTATAATTCTTTCTTTCACTTCTTTTAAACCAAAGTGATCTTTATCAAGAATTTTTTCGGCTTTATTTATGTCGATAACATCTTTTGATGACACATTCCAGGGAAGCGAGAAACACGTGTCGAGATAGCTCCTTATTATATTTGCTTCACTTGATCCGACAGGAACCTTGGAAAAATTATCGCACTCTTTTTTAAATTTATCATATGTGTCTTTCGGAAGTATAAGTTTTTCAAGTTTTTTTCGATATTCCTGCGCTTCGGTAAAAGGATCGGATTCTTCCCCAAGCTCTTGAGAGAGAACTTTTATCTGCTCTCGTAAAAAATAATCTTTTTGATTTTTATCAACAGAATTTTTGAGTTTTAACCCAAGTTCGTTTTCATATCTTAAAATTTCATTTTCCCGAGATAAAAACACAATAAGCTTTTTGAGCCTTTTTACGGTATCGAGCTCCTTTAGCAAATCCTGCTTATCTTCAAAATTCAAAGTGATATTGGATGCAATATAATCGGCTATTTTTCCGGCACTTGTGCGAGAGGTGATGCTTAAAACAAGATCGCTTGAAATTTTGGGCGAAACATTTAAATATTCAATAAAAAGCTCCTGAGCTTTTCTTATAAGAGCTTCAATGGAAGCGTTTTTTTTATGCTCTGTACTTTCTTTTTCCACAATTTTGGCTCTTATGAATTTACCGCTGTCATCATACTCGGTGGCTTGAGCTCTGAATTTACCCTCAACCAGAACCCTCATTGTTTCACCGGTTTGCTTTAATATCTGTTTTACGTTTGCTAGAATGCCGAATTCATATATTTGAGATTTATTCGGATTTTCATCTTTCGCATTCTTCTGAGTAGCCAAAAATATTAGCTGATTGGAATTCATAGCTTCTTCCACAGCTAATATTGACTTTTTTCTGCCTATATCAAAATGAAGCATTATATTCGGAAACATAACGAATCCCCTCAGGGTTAAAACAGGAATCTTCTCTTCATTTAGTAACTTGTTATTTATTTTTATTCAACTCCATTCTTTATGAAGCATCACTTTTTTTAGAACGCTTATTTATTAATTTATTGGAATCTATTGATATTATAACCGGCTCGCGCTTATCATTATATAAAAATTCGGGTTTGTTTTTGCCTTTTATAACATCTCCGTCAATCACTACTTTTTCGATAGTGTGATCAGATGGAACGTCAAACATTACTTTTTGCAAAGTTTCTTCTATAATTGAGCGAAGACCGCGTGCCCCTATATTCCTCTCTATTGCTTTTTTGGCAACAGCTTTAAGAGCTGAATCTTTAAATTCAAGTTCAACCTTATCAAGTTCAAACAATTTTCTGTATTGTTTTATAAGAGAATTTTTGGGTTCGGTTAAAATTCTTACCAGTGCCTCTTCATCCAAACCTTTAAGGGAGGCTATTATTGGAAGCCTTCCGACAAGTTCCGGAATAAGACCGTATTTCACAAAATCCTGAGGCACAGCTTGACTCATCCAATCCGTCGAATCAAGCTCCTTGCGTGTCATAACATTGGCACCAAATCCCATTGAAGAAGTACTGACTCTTTTTTCAATTATTTTTTCTATACCTTCAAAAGCACCGCCGCATATGAAAAGAATATTTGAAGTGTTTACTTGTATAAATTCCTGCTGCGGATGTTTGCGGCCGCCTTTAGGAGGCACGCTTGAAGTCGTGCCTTCAATTATTTTAAGAAGAGCTTGCTGGACGCCTTCGCCGCTAACATCGCGAGTTATGGAAGCATTTTCGGATTTTCTTGCTATTTTATCGATCTCGTCGATATATATTATTCCGCGTTCGGCTCTTTCAATGTCAAAATCCGCTGCTTGAATCAGGCGCAAAAGTATATTTTCAACGTCTTCCCCTACATACCCTGCTTCTGTTAAAGTTGTAGCGTCGGCAATTGCAAACGGAACATCTATCATTTGCGCAAGTGTTTGAGCAAGCAAAGTTTTTCCCACGCCCGTCGGACCCAAAAGAAGTATGTTGCTTTTCTTCAGCTCGACGTCGTCTCCGGTATCACCAAAAAATATTCTTTTATAGTGATTATAAACGGCTACAGACAGCGCCGTTTTGGCACTATCTTGTCCTATTACGTATTCATCAAGATATTCTTTTATTTCATGAGGTTTGGGTAAAACCTTATTTTTGTCACTCGTCTTTGAATCGGTTTTAATGCTTTTGCGTTTGCTCTTTAATTCACCAATTTCTTCATCAAGAATTGACACACACAAGTCTATGCATTCATCACAAATGCATACTCCCGGACCTGCAACTAATTTTTTGGCTTCATTTTGAGGTTTACCGCAGAATGAGCAACATAGTTCCCTGTCTTTACTTCCTCGATTTATACTCATGATTAATCACCGATTCCTAACCTATATAATTTAAAATTGGTTTTAGATCCAGCTGCCGAACAAGAATTACCTTTTGTATATGACTTTATCAACTATACCGTAAGCTTTAGCCTGTTCTGCATCCATGAAATTGTCACGTTCCGTATCATTTGCTATAACTTCATAAGGCTGACCTGTTTTTTCGGAAAGAATTTTATTTAGTTTTTCTTTTGTTTTAAGTATGTGCTGAGCGTGTATGTGAATGTCGGTTGCCTGACCTTTTGCACCACCGCTTGGCTGATGGATCATTATATCACTGTTTGGAAGAGCGTATCTTTTGCCTTTGGTGCCCGCCGCAAGAAGAAAAGCACCCATGCTTGCCGCTAAACCTATGCATATTGTCGACACATCACATTTTATATACTGCATTGTATCATATATAGCCATACCGTCTGTTACCGATCCCCCGGGACTGTTAATGTAAAAGCTGATATCTTTTGAAGCGTCCTGACCTTCCAGATACAGAAGCTGAGCGACTATCAAACTTGAAGTGTTCATGTTCACTTCTTCATTAAGCATAACAATCCTATCATTTAAAAGCCTTGAAAAAATATCGTAAGATCTTTCTCCGCGGCTTGTTTGCTCTACTACGTAAGGCACTAAACTCATCTGTAAAACCCTCTCTTATCACAGCATATTTTAATATGAATAATAATTAGTCAAAACTTGAAAATTTATACAAAATTGTATGTCTTAAAACAAAAAATCATTGTTTTATTTATGTATGAATTATTTTTCCATTCTGCTGTTTTTTAAAATTTCCAAGGCTTTTGTTTTGATCATATCTTTTTCAAGATCTTCTTTCATAACAAATTTTTTAATCTGATCGACTGTCATTTTATAATGTTCCGCAACTTTTTCGAATTCTTTTGCCAATTCTTCTTCGGAAATTTTTATGTTCTCAAGTTCCCCGACTTTTTTAAGTCCGAGATCAAGTTTAACGTGGCTAAGTGCTTGTGGTCGGAAGTTTTCTTCCAAAGTTTCTTCAGTCATGCCTGTATATTTAGCGTAATCTTTTAAACTAATGCCTTGTGGTTTAAGCCTGTATTCAAAATCTCTCATAAGCTCTTTTACTTTTCCTTTAACAAGAGCATCAGGAACTTCTGCTTTTACAAGTTCAATAAATTTTTCTATCATTTCGTTTTCTGTTTCGTTTTCGGCTTTAATTATTCTGTTTTCCGAAAGTTTCTTTTTAAGATCTTCTTTAAATTCGTCAACAGTGTCAAATTCGCTAATATCCTTTATGAATTCATCATCGACTTTCGGAAGTTCTTTTTTCTGAATTTTATTGAGTTTGGTTTTAAATACCGCATCTTTATTCGCCAGATCTACAGCGTGATAATTTTCCGGAAATTTCACTTTTACTTCAAACTCATCACCAACTTTATGACCCGCAACCTGTTCTTCAAAACCTTCTATAAACTGTTTTTTGCCAAGTTCGAGCGCTACGTCTTTTGCGCTTCCCCCATCAAAAAGCTCTGAGTCTACTGAGCCTTCAAAATCTATTTTAACAGTATCGCCCATCTCTGCGACTCCGTCTTCAACTGTTACAAGCCTTGCGTTTCTTTGCTGAAGAGCTTCTATTTCTTTGTTAATATCTTTTTCGGAAACGTCTTCATTTTTTCTTTTTTTGACTTCTATGCCCTTGTAATTTTCAACTGTCACTTCAGGCATAACCGTTACCTTTACCTTAAAGATAAGGCCGTCCTCTTTGCTGAGCTTCACGATTTCAAAATCTATGTGATCATCCACAAGCTCAATGCCCGCCTGTTTCGCCGCATCTTCCAGTGCATAGGGATATATGGCATTAACTGCATCTTCATAGAAAATTTGATCACCATAATATTTTTCTATAAAGCTCCTCGGAGCTTTGCCTTTTCTGAAACCCGAGACAGTTATTTTATTTTTTTCGCGATTGTAAATTTTATCTACTTCTTTACCAAAATCTTCGGAAGGCACTGCAATTTCGAGTTCCCAACGATTAACATCTGTTTTATTTGACGACCTGAGTTCCATTTTAAAATATCATCCTTTCAAAAAGCACAAAACTTAATACACGGAAATACATTAATATTTTTAAGCAACTAAAACCGGGCAAAAATCTATGTAATCACACGATATCATCTTAAAATATATGCCTTTATAGTTACCTTCAACAATATTATTTTTTGATACGTTGCCGTGAATATGACCATAATAACATTTTTTAACTTCTCTTTCAATCAAAAGATTCATAATTTCTTCTGATTCATCGTGACCATATACAGGGGGATAATGTAAAAACACGATCGGTTCTAAATTATATTTCTTTGCAATATCCAGAGAATATCTCAGCCGTCCCGCTTCACGTGAAAGTATTTTTTCATCTTCCTCGCTTTCGGAATTATACATCCAGCCTCTTGTTCCGCAAATACATACATTTTCAACGGGATAAGCCGAATTAAATAAAATTGAAATCGTATTAAATGAATTTTCTTTTAGAAAACTCTCCA
The DNA here is from genome assembly GCA_964610685.1 of uncultured Eubacteriales bacterium. Lineage (GTDB taxonomy): Bacteria > Bacillota > Clostridia > Oscillospirales > Acutalibacteraceae > UMGS1491. Next base: position 32,367 of record CAZSYK010000001.1, on the reverse strand, counting down.
CTTTGGCTTTTGTGCTCCACCAATAATCATGATTACCTTTGATCATGATTTTCTTGCCCGGAAGGCTATTTATAAATCTGAAATCTTTTTCTGCTTCTTCAAGTTTCATTGCCCAAGAAATATCCCCCGCAATAACCACGGTATCGTCATCGTTAACTGTTGCTTTCCAGTTTTCTTCGATTTTTTCAACATAATCGTCCCAACCGTCAAAAACATCCATGGATTTGTCCACGCCAAAAGAAAAGTGCAGATCTGCTATAGCATAAACTGACATATATACCTCCTTTACAACACTCAAGAAATCTCACGGCATTATAGATTTAACCATAAATTCGTATGCGTTACTGAAAAAAATTTTATCCACTAAAGTTTCGTTATAATTTTTAATCAAAAAATGTTCATACAGCTTTTCAATGGACTCAATTCCTACCATTTCAGCCGGAATATTCGCACCGTCAAAATCGCTACCTATGCTTACGGTATTTTCGCCGCCAAGCGACAAAAAATATTCAACATGCTTCAGGATATCATCAAAAGAAGGATTGGATTTTTTAGTTAAAAAATCACTGCAAAAAGTAATTCCTACAATTCCGCCGTGCTTTTTTATCACTGCGAATTGCTCATCGGTAAGGTTACGTTTATGGTCACATAATGTCTTTGAGTTCGAATGAGTCGCAATAAACGGAACGCAAGCAATTTCGTCAACATCATAAAAAAGTTTTTCGCTCGCATGTGACACGTCAACTATTATACCAAACTTTTCCATTTCTTGCACTACTTTACGGCCAAAATTTGTAAGACCTTTGGAATTTTCTATTCCTGCGCCGTCCCCTATCTCGCAATTCCCGTTCCACGTAAGAGTCATTATTTTAACTCCAAGGCTGTTAAGATGTTTAACGCGATTAATGTCGCCGCCTAAAACCGCTCCGCCTTCAACAGTTAAAATTATACCTTTTTTATTCAAATCGCCTTTATAAATATCCTGCATATCCTTAAAAGAATTGCACACTTTAAAAAATTCGTTATGTAAAAATTCTTGATTATGAAGTTTTTGCGCGGCAGTATCGAAAAGGGTTATCGCTTTTTCCTCGCGTATATCGTCAGGGATCCAAACCGCAAAACAACCTATGTACGGATAATAATTCTCAGCTCTAGCGATGCAAACATGAAAGTTATTCTCATAAAGATCTTGGTTTTCAATTAAAGATCGGTAAAGAGTGTCGCAATGCAGATCAAAAAATCGCATCATATTCCCCCACATCAAAAGCATTATCAAAATAATTGATATTTACAATCGTTCCTTTGCTATCAACAATAATTTCGACAACATCAAACCTTGGCTGCTTTTTTGTTGGATTGTTCAAAAGATAAACAAATGCAGTTTTTATTATTTTTATTCTTTTATTTTTATTTACAGCTTCAACACCTCGAAAATTCGCGCACGATTTTCGGGTTTTCACTTCCACAAAAACAATATATTCATCGTTTTCTAAAATTATATCTATCTCGCCATACCTGCTGTGATAGTTACTTTCACAAAGATTAAAGCCTTTATTCACAAGATACTTAAGTGCAAATGTTTCCCCTTTGTTACCCGTTAGCTTCCTATTATCCATTTTTTAATATTTTCTTTAAAAAGCTTCTTCTGTGTATCGGAGATGGTCCATAATTTTTAATTGCTTCAATATGTAACTTTGTGCCATAACCTTTATGCTTTTCAAACTGATATTCAGGATATTTTTCGGCTTCTTTTTCCATAACACGATCACGAGTAACTTTTGATAAAATCGAGGCGCATGCAATGGACTCGGAAAGCGCGTCTCCTTTAACAATAGGTTTTGCACAAACACCCAAATCAGGGCACTGATTACCATCCACGAGAGCAACGTCAGGTGCAAGTGCAAGCCCTTTAACAGCTCTTTTCATCGCTAAAAAAGTGGCGTTTAATATGTTTAAATCTTCTATCTCTTCCATACTTGCCGAAGCCACAAAGTAATGCAGTGCTTTTTCTTTTATAACATTAAATAAATAATCACGTTTTTTTTCACTGATTTTTTTGGAATCATTAACCCCTTCAATTATCAAACCCGCAGGCAAAATAACAGCAGCAGCATATACAGGACCTGCCAAAGGTCCACGACCGGCTTCATCAATTCCGCATACAATTTTGTTACCGTTTTCATTATATAACTTTTCGTAGTACAGCCAATCCATTTAATTTGAAATCCTTTGTTTGCTTATTTGAATTTATTTTATAATTTCCGGCGTTTCCAAAGTGATTTTCCCAAGCTTACCGCTCCTAAATTCTTCAAGTATCATGTTTGAAGTTCTTAGGATATCCACTTCTCCGCCCGAAATGAGCATACCTCTTTTTTTGCCTATATGCTCTAAAATCTCCGTGGGTACCCAATTAGAGATCAGTTCTGAGTCAAGATTAAATCTGTTTGATAAATTTTTTAAGTTATTTGATTTGATTTTTTCAATAAATTTTAAAGCCAAATCTTCAACATCTAGTATTTGATCTTTTATAGCACCTGTAAAAGCAAGGTTGTAAGCTACGTTTTCATCTTCGAATTTGGGCCATAAAACCCCCGGGGTATCAAGAAGCTGAAGGTTTTTGCCTATAGAAAACCATTGATTTTTTCTCGTGACACCCGGTCTGTTCTCAACTTTTGCTTTTGAATTTTTGCAAAGTTTATTTATAAATGAAGATTTTCCGACGTTGGGAATCCCAACTACCATAATTCTTACATCTCGGCCTATCATGCCTTTGGATCTCCAGATATCTAATTTTGGTTTCATGATTTCCATAACTTTATCTATAAATAAACTTACACTTCGGTTGTTTTTCAAGCTAAACGGCACTGCATATAAGCTGTTGTTTTTATAAAAATTTATCCATTCTTTATTTTGAAAATCATCGGATAAATCAGTTTTATTTAAAACCATTATCCGTGGCTTACTCATGATAATAGTATCAAGGTCGGGATTACGACTGCTTGCAGGGATCCTTGCATCCAAAATTTCAGCCACAAGATCGACTTCTTTAAGGCTTTCTTTAAGTTCTTTTTTTGTTTTGGCCATATGTCCCGGAAACCACTGAATATTTTTGAATCCGGCCATAAATCACTTTATCTCCCTAATTCTGTTAAACGGGAATATTATAAAACTTGCTTTTCCAACTATATTTTCGTTCACGATAAGTCCTACATCTTTAAATCTGCTGTCTAAAGAATGATTTCTGTTATCGCCCATAACAAAGGCGTACCCTTTCGGCACAACGGCAGGAATGTCACCATCGCCTTGAAGCCACATGGGTTCCTTTATATAGGTTTCGTTAAGCTTAACTCCATCCACTGTAACACTGCCATCGGAAAAATCAATACTTAAACTTTGACCTTCTGTAGCTATAACTCTTTTAATGAGAGGTTCATCAAGATTTTGACCTCGACTTATTACCACAACATCGCCGCTTTTAGGAGCATAGTTCCATTTCAAAACAATCACTTTATCCGCATCATGAAGAGTATCAAGCATAGATGTACCGCTTACGTTAACTACTCTAAACAAGAAAGTCATCAAAATGACAACCACTATTATTGCTTGAACAATCGACTCAAGCCATTCAAAACAAAACGCTGAAAATTTGCTTGCGGGATTTTTGACTTTTGCCTTTAAATTCCCATTGTTATCGCTCATTTTATTTTCTTGTTCATACATGTTAATTCATGCTCCTTCCAAAAACAAAACACACAGCATTTATTGAAGACAAACCATTCAAAACAACTGACATTTATAGCAAAAAGAGGGGGGAATAAAACCCCCTTTAAATTTTTTCTTTAACTTTCGCTGCTTTACCTACGCGATCTCTTAAATAGTAAAGCTTACTTCTGCGTACGCGACCTTTTCTTATAACTTTAACATCTTTAACGCTGGGCGAATGAAACGGAAAGATTCTTTCGACACCGAATCCGTAAGAAACTTTTCTTACTGTAAAAGTTTTTGAAATTCCGCTTCCTTTTTTTGCAATAACAGTTCCTTCAAAAACCTGGACTCTCTCTCTTTCGCCTTCCTTGATTTTGACGTCTACCTTTACAGTGTCGCCTACGTTAAACTCCGGCAGATCGGTTTTCATTGATGATTCTGAAATTTTTGTCAATAAGCTCATTTTTTCCTCCAAAAAATCTACACATTCATGCTTCTTCTTTAATAAGAGCAGAGGAATGCTGATGTTTTAAGCGTTATCAAAACAGAACAAATTTATTTTTTGTTATGTAATGCTTTGCGCACACCAAAATAGTTTAGCATATCATCGCCGGATTTGCAACACTTATAATTTATAAAATCAACATAAGGCTATTCTACTTCCGCTATTACCACAACATAGTTCTTTCCGTATTTTTTGGCGCATTTCGGACATGTCGTATACCACATATACATCTTTTTCGTCTTATAATTTTTATTTTTCATATCTTCTTCAAAATCTTTGCACCATTTTCCAGTGTCGCCAAAAGGTCCTTCATAAACCTTACTGTAAAAATCACCGCTTAACTTTAAATTATTTGCTCCTTTTACCTCTTTGTCAACCGCTAACAATATATTCATGTTCCATTTTGAGGTATGGTCGGATAAACATAAGTAGTCTTTCATTTTTGCGCCCGACGCCTCCGCCTGCCGTTGAAGCTTTGCTATTACCCCACCAAAATTAATAGGCACAAACATGAAAGTAAAAACTTTCCCGAGTATAAATTTTTTGTTATCCCATTTTAACAGTTTGTTGTCCCATTGCTCTGTGTTAAAAGGAGGACAACACATCACTTCTTTCTCCATTTCGAAAACCCCCTATAATTTTTTGTGACTATTATATCATAGATATGAAAATAACACAATTTTATTATAAAAATTGTGTTATTTTACTGAGTCTATCCAAAATTCTAAACATAATACAACAGCCACAAAACAGATAACAATCTTTTCTGTCAAGTCGTCCAGCTTTTTGAAAGATGCTTAATATACTTTTTGAATTCCTCTGAAATTTCAGGGTGTTTTAAAGCTATCTCAACAGATGCTTTCATAGCGCCAAGCTTATTGCCTATATCATATCTGGTGCCTATGAAATCAACCGCTATCATACCGGCTTTTTTCGCCATTACTTTCATGGCATCGGTAAGCTGAATTTCCCCGCCAGCGCCGGGAGGCGTGGTTTCTAAAATATCGAATACTTCAGAAGTCAACACGCATCTTCCCAAAATCGAATATAAAGATAAAATTTTGTCGGGTGTGGGCTTTTCGACCATGTCTGTACACATAAATAAATTATCCCTGATATTTTCCACTTTAAGCGAACTATATCGTCCGATTTCTTTTTCAGGCATTTGTTTAGCACCCAAAACCCCGAGACCAAACTCATTAAAAGCCCGGATCAGTTGAGCGCAAACCGGTTCGTCGCTGTCTATAACATCATCGCCATAAAGCACGGCAAAGGGCTCGTCACCCACAAAAGGTTTAGCACATCTGATGGCATGACCCAGACCTTTTATTTCCTTTTGACGGATAAAATATATATTTGCCATATTGCTTATTGATTCTATAATCTTTAAAGAACTGACATTCCCGCTTTTTTCGAGTGCCGCTTCCAGTTCGGGGTTTCTGTCAAAATGGTCTTCGACGGATTCTTTTCCGCGATTTGTGATTATTAATATATCAGTTATACCTGATTTTACAGCTTCTTCCACTATGTACTGAATAGTCGGTTTGTCGACTATTGGAAACATTTCTTTAGGCATGGCTTTTGTAGCGGGCAGAATTCTTGTGCCAAGCCCTGCCGCGGGGATGACTGCTTTTGTAACTTTCACTTTAAATTTCCTCCGATAAATAGTATAATAATATTTATATTATCAATTGTTTTCAAAGTCAAGAAAGGTAACGTAAAAATATGATTATTGATGGAAAAAGTATAGCTACGGAAATTAAAAATCAGATCAAAAACGACGTAACCGAGCTAAAAAATCAAAACATAACCCCCGGCCTCGCAGTGATTATGGTCGGAGAAAATCCCGCATCGAAAATTTACGTCAGTAACAAAAAAAAAGCATGCGAAGAAACAGGAATATATTCAGAAGAGTATTTCTTGTCCAAAAACACTACTCAAGAAGATTTGATAAATCTTATTAGAAAATTAAATTTCAACAAAAGCATAAACGGAATTCTGGTGCAGCTTCCTTTACCTTCTCACATTGACAAGTTCGCTGTAGCCGAGTGCATAGAACCCAAAAAGGATGTTGACGTATTCAGCTCCGAAAATATCGGAAAAATAATGATTGGGAACGCCGAACTTCTGCCCTGCACTCCCGCAGGAATTATAGAAATCCTCGATCATGAAAAAATTTTGGTTGATGGCAAAAATTGCGTGGTTATCGGGAGAAGTAATATTGTAGGTAAACCCACGGCTCTTCTTTTACTTCAAAAAAACGCGACGGTAACCATATGCCACAGCAAAACAAAAAATTTAAAAGAAATATGCCAAAATGCCGATATAATTATTTCTGCGGTTGGAAGACCCTGTTTTGTAACTAAAGATATGGTTAAAAAAGAAGCGGTTATAATAGACGTGGGCATAAACCGCAAAAGTGACGGCACAATATGCGGCGATGTGGATTTTGAAAACGTAGCCCCGCTCGCTTCTTATATAACCCCAGTGCCGGGTGGAGTAGGACCATTGACTATAGCAATGTTAATGAAGAACACTTTAATTGCAACCAAACATCAAAATAATATATAATAAACAAAGATATTAATAAAAAGGAGTCTTAATAATAATGAATATTTGGCATGACATCGATCCTTCAAGGATTACCCCCGAAGAATTTACAGCAATAATAGAAATCCCTCAGGGTAGCAAATGCAAGTATGAGCTTGACAAAGAAACCGGTCTTTTGAAGCTTGACAGAATTCTTTACACATCAACACATTATCCGGCAAGTTACGGGTTAATACCTCGCACATATGCCGACGATGGCGATCCGTTGGACGTACTTGTAATTTGCTCGGAAAACATATATCCTATGACGCTTGTAGATTGTTATCCCATAGGTGTTATATATATGGTAGACTCCGGAAGTGATGATGAAAAAATCATAGCCATACCGAAAGGCGACCCGATATACAATCAATATAAAGACGTTTCCGAATTACCTTCTCATGTATGCGAGGAAATGAAACATTTCTTCAGCGTTTACAAAGCGCTTGAAAACAAAGAAACCAAAATCAACGGCATGGACGGAAAAGAAAAAGCCATAGAAATTATCGCAAAAACAATAAACGCCTATAACAACAAGTTCAAACAACCCTAAGCAATTTACGGGATGTGTTTTATGATAATACAACTTGAAGAAATAAACCTGGAGCTTTTAAAGCTTAGACCTGAACTTAAGTCTTTGGGGGAAGCTTTAAAAATCGAGGAGTCTAAAGAACGCTTAAAGGAACTCGAGGAGAAAACCACTCAATCGGATTTTTGGAACAGTTCGGAAAAATCTCAGAAAATCCTTTCTGAGATTAGCCTTTTGAGCGGAAAAATAAAAGATTACAAAAAACTCAAAAGTGAGTTTGAGGACCTTTCGACACTTGTCGAGATGTCGTGTCAGGAGGAAGATTTTTCTTCTATTTTTGAAATACAGACTGAACTTAAAAAAATAAAATCAAATTTGGAAAATCAGACATTATCCACTCTTTTAACCGGTGAATATGACTCCCAAAACGCCATCCTCACTTTTCATGCCGGAGCCGGCGGCACAGAAGCTCAGGATTGGGCGGAAATGCTATGCCGTATGTATATCAGGTGGGGCGAGAAGCATGGTTATAAAGTGAAAATTCTCGACTGCTTAGATGGTGAAGAAGCAGGGTTCAAAAGCGTCTCCATACTCATAGACGGCACCAATGCTTACGGTTTTTTGAAGGGAGAAAACGGTGTTCATAGATTGGTAAGAATATCTCCTTTTGACGCTTCGGGTCGCAGGCATACTTCATTTGCTTCACTTGAAGTTATACCTGAAATAAATGATGAAATTAAAATAGAAATCGCACCAGAAGACATAAAAATGGACGTGTACAGAGCTAGCGGAGCGGGAGGGCAACATGTGAATAAAACCTCTTCCGCCGTGAGGCTCACTCACATCCCTACAGGAGTCGTGGTCGCTTGCCAAAATGAGCGAAGTCAGTACCAGAACCGAGACACGGCAATGAAAATTTTGAAATCCAAACTTATTGAAATTAAAGAAAGAGAGCACCTCGAAAAAATAGAAGATATAAAAGGCGTGCAAAAAGAAATATCTTGGGGCTCGCAAATCAGATCCTATGTATTTATGCCTTACACTTTGGCAAAAGATCATAGAACAGGCTACGAAGTCGGGAATATAGAGGCGGTTATGAACGGCGAAATAGATGGATTTATCAATGCATATCTCAGGCATATTATTTAAACATGGCTTATTGCAGTTCATAAAACAACCCTCAAAAAACCTATAATGTGGTTTTTGAGGGTTTATCTATACATATGCAATCGTACAGCATACTACACTTTTTGCTCCACCATATTTTAATACTCTGACACATTCTTTAAGAGTGTTACCCGTCGTTATTATATCATCGCACAGTAGAATGCTTTTTCCTCTTACATTTTCAGAGTCTTTTAATTTATAAACTCCTTTTATGTTTTGCATTCGCTGATTAAACGGAAGCTCATGCTGCGGAAGATTATCGACTACTTTCAAAAGTGTTTCTTTATAAGGAATATTCATTTTTTTGCTTAAAGCTTCAGCAAGCCACCTTGATTGATTGTACCCTCTGTCTGATTGTCTTTTGTTTGAAAGCGGTACCGCGGAGATAAAATCAAAATCTGAATTTAAAACACTTTTACTTATTTCATTTGCAATTATTTTTGAAAAAAATTCAGCATAATTTCTATATCCGTGAAATTTAAAGCGCCATATCGCACTTTTTACATTGCCCTTGTATTTAAGCGGTGAAATGCATTGTGCCGTTTTCTCGCGACTGTACGCAATTAACTGCTTAATTGAAAGCTCAATTTTCACACTTTTGGCACAGCGGTTGCAAACAAATTCAGGTTCTGTGATAATACTGTCACAAAGCACACATTTATTAGGATAAATAAAGGTAAGAATTTTTTCTTTAAAAAACTTAAACATTTTATCGACTATCCTTTAAAAATCGATTGAACGGATTGCATCTTGAAGCTGAGTGTCTTGGTCATAGGGAAGATTCTTAGCGTCGAGTAATGCTTTTAAATCTTCCGAAAGCTCGGAAGCGGTATTGGGCGCTACACCTTTTTTGAAAATTATATTTCCGCTTTTGGTGGTATAGTGTGCGTCGGGAACCACCAGAACTGTATCGTCCGAAAGATTTATAACCTTTTCTCTAACAGCATCACCCGTAGTTTTGACGCCCACAATTTTAACATCTCCTCTATCCATAAGTGCAGATGCTATAATTTCAGACACTCCCGAGGTCTTGTTATTCATAAGCACTGCTGTCTTCACGTTGATTCCCGAAGCTGTGGATTTGCATACCACTTCTTTATTATCATTTTTATCAACTGTGCTTACTATATCGCCCGATGGCATTAAATATTGAAGTATTTTAAAAGCCTCGTTTATGTTTCCGCTATCACAGTTGCGCAGGTCAATAACTAGCTTGCTCATCCCTCCGGAAATTGCGGAGCTTACTTCTTCTATGAAAAGTTTAGAAGCATTGCCGCCTAAACTTCTGCATCGCAAATAGCCGGTATCATCATTTAAATGAACAAACTCCACATCGGCAATCGAATGTTCTTTATTTTCAGTATAATCTTTATACTCTTGCCTGGTAAAAAATTTGCAGTTTTTATCATCGATTCCGTCAATATATCCTTTACATAAACCTTTCAAAAGGTTCGTTTCATTAATCTGCGCAACGTATTCCTTGCGCACATTATAATCCATCTCGCTGAGCGTGGAATACATTTTTTGCTTTTCTTGCGTGTATGACACAACGTTATTAAATTTATCCATTGCCATTTTATAGCCCAATGAATAGACAAGAGCGGCAACAACAAATATTGTTACCATAAAAAATCCTATGGATATTTTTTTGTTTAAAAGTTTCATTTAAAAATTCTCTCCAAAAATATGGGCTAAATATGTTAAAAACTCAAAATTTCCCGTGGGTTTGTCCTTATTCCGTGAACCCTGTACTCAAAATGAAGATGAGGCCCCGTTGAAAATCCTGTGTTACCTACGTTCCCGATGTGCTGACCTGCCGATACTGTTTGACCAACGCCAACAGAAACACTGCTCATATGACCATACAAAGTTGATGTACCATTTCCGTGATCTATAACCACGTAGTTGCCGTAACCTCCACCTCTTCCGTCGGTGTTGGCCAGAATCACCGTTCCGGATCCGACCGCAACGATACCCGCGCCATAAACTCCCCTTCCGGCTATATCAATGGCTCCATGCACATGAGATCTGTTTTCGCAATCGCCAAACCCTGAGGTGATTTTATAATATCCGGGGACAGGCCATGCGAATCCACCTTTATGTATGGGCTTGTCCGGAAGCGGTGTCTTACCTTCGGCAGCTCTTCTGCGTGCCTCTTCTTCGGCTTTGCGCTTTTGTTCTTCGTAATATCTGCGAATTTGTGCGTCTATAGCTTTTATCTCAGCGTCATTTTGATCTATCTCGCGTTTTACTTCCTGTTCGGATTCCTGAAGCTCTGAAAGTAATTTTTCGCTTTTATCAAATAAGTCTTGAAGTTCTGACCGATTTTTTTCAAGGCTTGTCTTTTCGCTTTCTTGTTCTTTTTTACTCTCTTTAATTTCTTGCTCTTTCTTCTCGATACTGGTGAGATCATTCTGAAGATCGTCTATCAATTTTTTTATGGTTTGGCTCACCGAGCGCACGATATCGGCTTTATCAAGAAAATCTTCAAAATCTTTTGCTCCTAAAACTATATCGAGGGTAGACGTGTCCCCTGCCACATAAATCGAAGACAAACTTTTTTTCAAAAGAATAATTTTTTCTTTCATGTTTTCTCTGATTTCGGCTATTTGCTTTTGAACATCGATTATTTCATTTTCAAGGTTGTTTATGTAATGATTTGAAACATCTATTTGGCTTTGAACCACTTGAATTTGCTTATCAATGGAGTTTTTGTTTTTCGCTTCGCTGTTAACTTCCGACGCGGCTGATTGAAGTTCTTTACCAAGCTCTTTCTTTCGCTTTTGAAGCTCCAACTTGGAGTTTTTATGTTCCTCGACGCTTGCAGCGCAAACTACAGGCCCGGATACATAACACAAAAACATGGCTCCGGATAATATAAGAGATATCGAATTCCTTAGAATTTTTTTACCACGCAACAACATCTCCGCCTTCTTTCTTTAGATAACGTCTTATAGATATTAAACCTCCGGCCACCCCGAAAAACATTCCTGCCGGCACAAAGCAAAGTAAAACTTTCCAGAAAATATTTTTAAAGTATATACCATGAAAAGGTATTATTCCTCCCACCACACCTAGAAGACTATCATACACCAAATTCAAAATCAATGTAGATATGATTGCTGCAACACAACCTATTATAATTCCTTCAATAATAAACGGAACTTTTATAAAGCTGTTCGTAGCACCAACGGACTTCATGATGCTTATTTCAAATCTGCGATTGTGCATTGTGATTTTTATAGTGTTTGAAATTATGAAAAGTGACACTACCCCAAGGGAACACACTATCCAAACGCCCCCGGTTGCTATAAGTTTACTGAGGTCGGATAATCTCTTGGCTGTTTCACTTCTATCACTTACAGATTCTACTTTATCAACTGATTTCAAATGTGCAATGGTTTGTCCGTAAAGAGAAAGGTCTTTCATTGTAACATGAAATGCCTCGGGGAAAGGATTGCCCCCCTCATTAACAACTTCATAAAGATCCCCGAGAACATCTCTGTATTTTTCGGCAGCTTGATCACTGGAATAATACTCACATTTAAGAATATTCGGCACTTGTTCGATTTTTTTGCCTACAGATGCCGCTTCTTCGGGGCTTACATCTTTTTTCAAAAATATTGTTATACTGTTTTGGTTTTCAATAGATTTTAAAGCTTGATTCAAATTCATTGACAAAAGAATCGCTCCGCCTGTTAAAATCATACAGCACGTCATAACAAGCACCGATGCCGCAGACATCACTCCATTTACCCAAACATTTTTGAAGCCTTCTTTTAAAAGATACTTTATAGAATGTGTGTTCATACTTTTTCACCACCCGATTGAGTATCGTTTTTTAGTTTACCTCCGGAAATTTCAACAACCCTAAAATCAAAGCGTTTAACTATTGATATGTCATGAGTAACCATAACAATAGTTGTACCGCACTTGTTAATTTGGCTTAAAAGATCAACAATTTCGTATGACATGGACGGATCGATATTTCCTGTGGGCTCGTCCGCGATAATTATACTTGGATTGTTTACAAGTGCTCTCGCGAGCCCGACTCTTTGTTTTTCTCCGCCGGAAAGTTCCGATACTTTTCTTCGGGCTTTATCGCTTAAATTTACTAAATTCAAAACGTAAGGCACGCGTTTTCTTATGTCGCGTGATCTGGCACCTATTGCGTGCATAGCAAATGCGACGTTTTCAAACACCGTCATCTTTTCAAGAACTCGGAAATCCTGAAAAACCACTCCCATCGTACGGCGCAAGTAAGGCACTTTCCTCCTTTTCATAGCAGAAAGATTAACGCCGTTAATAATAATTCCCCCTGAACTCGGCTCCTCTTCTTTAGTAAGAAGTTTAAGTAAAGTGCTTTTACCTGATCCTGATGGTCCTACAATGAATATGAATTGACCATCGGGAATTGTAAGGTTAAGGCCGTCAAGCGCTGACGCACCGTTACCATATGATTTACTTACGTTTCTAAATTCTATCATAATCTCTCCGACTTTATTCTAAAATTAATGTGTTGCCAAGAAACACCCGGCAACACATTTTTAATCTTTTAAAACATTAAATCAAAATAAATGATTTTTAAACTTACTATATGCCGTAACCTGTGTTGCTTAAGAATACAATATTACAAAATAAATATCAACTTTTAAAATTTGACAGGGTTGGACATCAGATATTTTTTAACCATTAAAGCCACTTTGAATACTATTGCATCTTCAAATTCACGAAGATCTAACCCGGTGATTTTTTTGATTTTTTCAAGTCTGTACACTAAAGTGTTACGATGCACGAATAGTTTTCTGGAGGTTTCGGAAACATTTAAGCTATTTTCGAAAAATTTCTGTATTGTAAAGAGGGTTTCTTGATCCATAGCTTCAACCGACCCTTTTTTAAATACTTCTTTTAAGAAAGTTTCACAAAGAGTTGTTGGAAGCTGGTAAACAAGACGGGCAATTCCAAGATGATCATATGTGATTATATTTTTCTCTGTATCAAATACTTTTCCTACCTCGATTGATATCTGAGCCTCTTTAAAAGATCTTGCAAGCTCTCTGATACCACTTACCACTGTTCCGACACCCACCACACTGTGTGTGTAGTATTCTCCCGATAACGTGTCAACAATGGAAGCTGCTAATTTTTCAAGCGATTTTGTATCGGTATCTTTGCGTATTTCTTTAACGAGTGCTATATCGGTTTCATTTATGTTTATAACAAAATCTTTTGTTTTGTCCGGGAAAAGGCCCTGAATAACTTCATACGGCGAAACGTCTGATTTAGAAGTTACTTTTACTATCATGCATACTCTGTTAACATCAGCGTTAAATTTCAGTTCGCGAGCTTTAAGATATACATCACCCGGCAAAATATTATCAAGAAGCACATTTTTAATAAAGTTTACCTTATCATACTTTTCATCATAATGCTGCTTGACACTGTTCATTGCCACGGAAAGAACAACTGCGTCTCTTTTCGCGATTTCATCGGTTCCTGCCACAAAAACAGCAAATTCCGGATGCGCAGAACTTCCGAAAGACTTGTATGTATAATTATCAGCAACAAAAATTTCGCCTGAAGAAAGTGAACCGGGGTTAATTGCGCCCATGGTTTCTCCTACTTTGGCAGGGTCGCTGCATGCAACAATAACAAAAGATTCATCAACAACACCTATCACTTTGTCCATTACATCAGATGTTTGATGTATTATATTTTGAAATAATCTGTTAGACATAACATACCTCTTTCTTTAATTATTAACATATTAGATTTAAAAATCTTTAGGAATGTAAATTAAGCACCAATTCTTTTATCAATTATATACAATTAATTAATTTTTTGCAATATTATATTTTGAGCATATTAGGAAATTGTAACAAAAATTACGTTTTGCACATTATTAAAAAACAATTTTGGAATTTATAGTAAATTAATGCTGTTTTTAACAATTAAAGCTTAGCATTAAATGCCGAGCTTTAATTTTATTTTTAAATTTTAATTCCCTCGAAAGTCCCGGCTCGCAGTGCCTTTTTTAAATATTCTTCAACTTCCCGTAACGCCGGCTGTTCTTGATTGCTTTTGTTAATGGTTCTGGTATTACCCCACGAAGTATTTGTATATGCATCTTCTACTTGCTTTTGGTTTTTATCCACAAGAATGTAATACGACCCCGCTGTCCAGTCAGCACTGTGATCATACTGTGGCTCTAATTTTTTCTCACCTTTAGCTATTGGCAAACACGGCTGCGACTCATATTTTACATTGTCTGCATTTTTTCCGACAAGTTCTTTCAGTTCAGGCAAAGATTTTAAAGAATCATTCAATTCTTTAACGCCCATATTCCAATCAAAAACATAATAGTTTTTCAATTTTTCCACAAATTCAATCTTTTTATCTATCTCTTTATTGTACGCATTCAATTCGAGTTCAATTTTATCAAGTTCTTCATCCGGCTTAAAAATAGGTTCTTTACTCATTTTTATAATTTCTTTCAGCTTTTTCTCCAGCTTCTCTATATCTTTTGAAAAAGCCTTTAAATCAGCATCTGTCTTTTCCCAATCTTGGCTACTGTCATCCAATTTTTTAATTAATTGTGCAAATCGAGAATCACATTCTTCTTTTTCTTGCAAACTTTCCCCCGCTTGCTGATTTATTTGTGATTTTTTTGCATTTTTATTTTCAGATTTGATCTTTTCAAACTTTTCAATTAACTTGTCATACTGCTCTGTATCAACGCCTTGTGCTTTAATATGTGTTACATTTTGCTTAAATGATTTGAAGTTTTCATCCATTGCAGCTAGTTTTTGATTAACTTCTTCCTCTTTATTCATCGAGTCAACTATATCTTTCAATTTTGTCGCATCTTCTTCTGTTTTTTCTAAAAAAGCTCTGATGTCCTTTAGTGAACTTTTTATTTCAGCAGCAAGCGAAGCATGACTATGAGTTGGTATTTTCTTTATTCCCGCTTTTTTACAGTACATGTCAATCGTGTTAATGCAGGCATTACCCAATAATCTAATATCCCTATCTTCATAATAAGTTGAAAATATACGAGCCACTTCTTCTTTTGCTTTCTTTAACTCTTTTTCAAGTTCTTTTCGTTTTTCTTCCAATTTCTTTTTTTCTTTTAAAGAAAATAATTTTTCTATTTTTTTCTTAACTGAAGGTTTAAGAACATCTTTATATTTTTCGGGAACTTTAGTGAGATCCTGACTAATCTTTTTTAATTCTTCTTTTATATTTTCCGGAGCATTAGGCTTAAACTTGATTCCAGAAAAATTATTAGTTGGCATAACCCTCTCCCCTTTTTTGTTTTTTGCACAAATTACAAAAACATTATATAATATCTAAAAAAAATGTCAATCTCTCGGAATTTTTGTTATTAATATTTTATATAATGAAAAAGACAATCTAAGATTGTCTTTTTAAAGTTTTATTATAATGTTTTAAACTAACTTATTTTAACCGAATCGCCTTGATGGACTCTAACTATCTCTACGGCATTGTCACTTTTGTTTTTAAAGCCACAGTTATTGGCAGAAGATTGCACCGATTCAAGCTTCATTCTAAGCTGCGTATTTAGACTCTGACATTGTTCAAGTTCTATCGAAGCTTTTGAAGCTTTATCCGTAAACTCTGTGAGTTTAGCTTGTCCCAATATAAATCCTGATATGCAAATAGCTGTTACCAAAAATACAGAGAATGCACTGCCTAAAAGCATCTTCTGAGCCTTGATTTTTTCTCTGCGCTTGATTTTATTCCCGGGTAATCTTACAACTTTCCCCCGTTTAACTTCTCTTTCTTCGAGCATTTTAAAATCATAAGCTTCATTTCTGTTATACATCTAAAATAACATCTCCATAATTAATTTACGGTAACCTTTTCGCAGACTCTAAGTTTTGCACTTCTGCTTCGCGAATTGAAATCTATTTCTTCATCTGAAGGTCTGACGGCTTTTTTATGTATAATTTTTGCTTGAGGAACCTTTTTGCAAACGCAAACGGGAAAATCGGAAGGGCAAATGCAACCTCGTGACCAGTTATTCATTTTTTCTTTAACAATTCTGTCTTCTAAAGAATGGAATGTTATAACTACTATTCTGCCACCCTTTTTAAGAACATTAAACGATTTTTCAAGACCTTCTGAAAGATTATCAAGTTCGCGATTCACATAAATTCTTATAGCTTGAAAAGTTTTTCTCGCTGGATGACCTCCGTCTCTTTTAGCGGAAAACGGGATTGCGTCCTTTACTATTTGTGCAAGCTCAGTGGTGGTTTCAATAAGTTTCCTGGTTCTTTTTTCAACTATTGCATGTGCTATTCTGGAGGCAAACCTTTCTTCTCCGTATCTGCCGATAATATACCTTAGATTTTCATAATCCAAAAAATTTATCGCTTCATATGCAGATTCTCCGCATTTGCTCATTCGCATATCAAGCGGTGCGTCTTTTTTGTAGGAAAACCCACGATCCGCAAAATCAAGCTGATAAGAAGAAACGCCTAAATCCAAAGCAACTCCATCAACATCTTCAAAACCCAGACTATGTACGATATTTTCAACATTAGAAAAATTGTCTTGCACAACACTTACATTTTCAAAACTCGAAAGCCTTTTTTTGCAAACCAAAACAGCATCCGGATCCTGATCAATGCAAATAAGTCGTCCTTTGCTTGAAAGTCTGGAAGCAATTTCGAAAGATAATCCGGCACCTCCTGCTGTTCCGTCAACATAAATTCCGTCAGGATTTATATTAAGGAATTGCAATGTTTCTTTGAGAAGCACAGTTTTATGATTAAAATCCAACATTATCTTCCTTTTTGTAAGCAAACAATAAAAATTGAACATAAAACTTCATAATTGCCTACTACAATTTAGTATATTACTCTAACCAATTATGTTAAATCAACAATAAAAGTAGATTTGCTCTTAATTTCGTAGGAATTAATAAATTTCAATTAAAAATACAACAATTTTTTGTAATTATTTACTATAAAATTATCTCTCCCACAAGCCCTGGCTTGTAGTTCAACGCATTTGCTTCATCGGTATCCATATGCATAGCAAGAGAAAAGTTTTCATTCACTCTCATCACGACATCGTCATAGATAAGAGAACGCCCATGACTTGTTATTTTAACTTTCCCGATTTGACCGTCTTTTACTGAAATTTTCGCAGCATCTTCAGGAGTCATATGAATGTGGCGTTTGGCTATAATTAAACCTTCTTTAACATTATATTCACCATTAGGACCCACAAGAGTGCATCCAAAAGTTTCCGCCAAATCTCCAGACTCACGAATTATGCCTTGCGCACCTATCTTTATCGAATCCGTTAAAGAAATTTCAACTTGTGTGTTTTTGCGAACCGGTCCGAGTACAGCAACATTTTTCAAAGTCGCTCGAGGTCCAACAATATCCACGCGTTCATTGCATGCAAATTGACCGGGCTGCGAAAGAGGTTTGCTGGAAGTTAAGCTATAACCTTCTCCAAAAAGAGCATCTACAGCTTCTTTTGATAAATGCACATGACGTGCAGACACTTCAACAGGCACTTTCATCAACATCGGAAATAAAATATCGGTTTAAAAACGTTATTCTATTTCCTCCCGCCTTTCATAAAAAATTATTAAACTAAATCTTGTTTCAAAATAAATTAGGATAATTTTTATTGAGTAATTTTTTATCTAAATTCCTATAAAAGCCATTGTGCCCCAAAACAATAAATTTTGCAAATGAATTTGTCTTTTTTATTTCCAGCTTGCCGTGCGCTGAATCCGAAAAGCATACTTGCCCGTCCACGGACACAAAAATTTTAGAATTATTATCGGAATCATATTCTATAGTGATCGGCTCGTCGGAATCCAAAACCATGCTCCTGGCATATAAAGAATGCGCGCAGATGGGGGTTATGATGATGCAGTCCATATCCGACTGTACTATCGGTCCGCCTGCAGAAAGTGAATACGCGGTAGACCCTGTCGGAGTCGCTGCTATAATTCCGTCTGCCCTGTAACTGCATACGCTTTCCGAAAACTTGCAAATTTTATAATCTAAAATTTGCGATTCGGGTGTTCTGTTGATAACAACATCATTAAGAGCAAAAAGTTTATTATTTTCATGCTTAACTTCAAGAAGAATGTGCTTGCTTATCTTATAATTTCCGCCAACAAGTTCCGAAAGTTTATCAATCTGATTTTTTTCGATGCTTGCCATAAAACCCAAACGCCCGCTGTTAACCCCGAGAACCGGTTTATCAAATTCAGCCGCAAGCTTTGCCGTATGCATTATTGTTCCGTCTCCGCCAATTGCAAGAACCACGTCGCTGCTGCTTATTAAATCTTTAAGATTACCGCAAAATGTGATATTAAGTCCACTGAAATTTTTTGAATATTCTTCAAGCATAAAAACATGAATGCCAAACTTCAAAATGGTATCTGTTACGCAAAAAATATTTTCCAGACCATTGTTTTTTCGAGCGTTAAAAACTACAGCTATATTCAAATCAAAACCATCCTAGTTAACAGTATAGAAGCCTATAATTCTTCATGTGAAAATTCTATGGTGCTTTCGATATCTACGGGTTCATCCATATAGGTGTTATCGGACTTTTTAATAAGCATAAGATATTCTATGTTGCCTTCGGGCCCTTTAATGGGCGAATAATCAAGGTCCAATACCGAAAAGCCATTATGTAAACAAAAATCGCATATTTTCTCGACTACTTCTGCATGCACTTCTTTATCTTTAACTACGCCTTTTTTCCCGACTTTATCTCTGCCGGCTTCAAACTGAGGCTTAATGAGGCAAACACCTAAAGCTCCATCCCTGATAATTTCCCTGATCACAGGCAAAACCAAACAAAGTGATATAAATGATACATCAACAGTGAAAAAATCAATCGAATCTTCTATAAGAGCTTTGTCGATATGCCTTATATTTGTTCTTTCCAAATTTATAACTTTAGGGTCATTCCTGAGTTTCCAATCAAGTTGACCATAACCGACATCTACCGCATAAACCTTTTCGCATTGATTTTTAAGCATGCAATCCGTAAAACCGCCTGTAGATGCGCCAACATCGAGAGAAATTACATCTTTAAGGTCAATATTAAAGCTTTTTAAGGCTTTTTCAAGTTTAAGCCCGCCCCTGCTCACATAGCCAAGTTTGTTATTCCTGACTTCAATAACGCAGTTTTCATCATAAGTTGTACCGGGTTTATCCGATTTTTGATTGTCAACGAAGACTAAACCCTCCATAATGGAAATCTTGGCCTTTTCCCGGCTTTCAGCCAAACCACGTTCAAATAATAAAACATCAAGTCGCTTTTTCATTTAAGAGATATCAAGTTTAAAAATCAAACTCAATTACCTCTTCTTCACCATCCTTTTAAGTAATAATATAATGCTGTTAATTGAATTTGTTCATAGCCTCGTTTGTTTTTCCGTCCATCATGAGACAAACAGACTCATAAACATTTTGCATCGACTTATCTATAATTTCAAATTCTTTTTTGCTAAACTTCGAAAGCACCCAACTGGAAAGATTCCAGTTATCGTTTGGTTTGCTTCCCACGCCTATTTTTATTCTTGGGAAATTCTCCGAAGAGCATAAAGCCACAATGTTTTTTACGCCGTTATGACCCCCGTAAGAACCTTTTTCCCGAATTCGTATCTTACCAACAGGTAATGAAATATCATCGAAAATCAGAATCACTCTTTCGGGTGACACCTTATAAAACGACATTGCAGCCAAAACCGATGCCCCGCTCAAATTCATATATGTTTGTGGCTTTAAAACAAGAATTTTTTTGCCGTTAAATTCAGCGGTGGCACATAAACCTTTGAATTTAACCGAATCAATTTCAGTGCCAAGTTTATTCGCCATGTAATCAAGCGCCATAAACCCTACATTATGTCGTGTTTTTTCGTATTCTTTTCCCGGGTTTCCAAGTCCTACCATAATATAATTTATATTACTCATAATGCGATCTTATCATCCGTTTTCTGTTATTCAAGAATCATTGTTGAAATCGGTCTGTCACTGTTTATTCTTTTTATCGCCTCAGACAAAACAGGCGCCACATCTAAAACCGTAAATTTATTAAGCATTTTGTCTTCGGGAAGATTTATGGTGTTAAGAACAATTACTTTTTTAATTGCGCTTTCTTGCAGTTTCTCAAGTGCGTTACCCGAAAGCACCGGATGTGCGACATACGCATAAACCTCTTTTGCCCCGCCTTTTTCTATTATAGCATCCGCGGCGTTGCAAATTGTGCCGGCTGTATCAATAATATCGTCCACGAGTATTATTTTTTTATCCCTTACGTCTCCGATAATATTCATTACTTCGCTTACGTTTGCACGCGGGCGCCTTTTATCAACAAGTGCGAGTGGGCAACCAAGCCGCGTTGCAAATTGACGAGCTCTAGAAATTGAGCCTAAATCAGGAGCAAGCACTGTGAATTCTTCGGGATTGAATTTATCCACTTCTTTGATGAAAGAAGCAAAAAGCGGAGCTGCTATTATATGATCCACCGGGACATCAAAAAATCCTTGAATTTGAAGCGTGTGAAGCTCCATTGCGAGAATCCTGTCTGCACCTGCTGTTGTTAAAATATCCGCTACAAGTTTTGCCGAAATAGGATCTCTGGGCTTTGCTTTCCTGTCTTGACGAGCATACCCGAAATAAGGGATAACAGCGGTAATTCTTGCCGCTGAAGCCCGCTTCACGGCATCAATCATTATCAAAAGTTCCATAAGATTTTCATTGATAGGAGTACATGTGGACTGAACTATAAAACAATCTGTACCTCTTACCGATTCATGAATCGATACTGATATTTCCCCGTCGCTGAAACGCTTAACCTCTGATTTCCCTAGCTCGCAACCAAGTTCCGCCGCAATGCTTCGCGCAAGTTCGGGATTGGAATTTGCCGCAAAAATTTTTAAATCTCGCCCTTGATACTCCATAAACTCTTACTCCCTTTAATTCAACTTCTTTTTATCAGAATCAGCAGTTAGCTGATGCTAAGTCATAATATTTATAAAAGATTCAAATGGTCCTATATTGTGGTTTTCAGAAATAACGCTGTTTTTACCGTAACTATGATTTATAGTAGAATAATCACCGACTTGGCAATCAATAAGGTTGCTTCCGGGGCCTATCACGCATTCTTTGCCTATAATTGTTTTTCCGCTGAGTATTGTGCCCGGTAAAATTGAAGTTCCGGCACCCACCTGAACCCACTTACCTATAATCACGCCGTCTCTGCAGGCTATTTTTATTCCATTTTCCATAAGTCCGTCAATAACTTTGTTACGGGCAATTTCATTAAGCCTTTGAAGCTGGTATGTATCATTTGCCCCCAGTGCCACGTCGGGGGATGATGTTTCAAACGCATCTACACGACATCCGTTATCTATAAGAAGCTTTATAACCGAGGTGAGATAGTACTCATTTTGACAAGTATCATTTTTGATTTTATCAAGATACATCATTAAATCTTTTGTTTTAAACCAGTAGGCTCCTGAATTTATTTCTCTTATTGACCTTTGTGTAAAACTTGCATCTTGCTCCTCAATTATTGCCTCGACGTTATAGTCAAAGTTGTTTCTTATTATTCTTCCGTAACCACATGGGTTATCAAGCTTTGAAGAAATAATCGTTGCGGAGTTATTGGAATTTTTATGTATCTTATAAGCTTTGGTAATGGTTGCTTTATCAATAAAAGGAGCGTCTCCTCCCAGTATAAGCACGTCACCGTTTTCGTGTTTTTTAAGAAACGGGAAAGCTGTCATAACGGCATGAGCAGTACCCATACGTTCGTTTTGTATCACGCTTTCAAGATTATATTCCAAACCGGTTAGATAATCTTTAACAAGTTCATGCCTGTAACCGGTAACCACACAAATATTTTCTATGTTGCACATCACAACCGAGTTAATAACCCACCCCACCATTGGTTCAAAAAGAACCGGCGACAAAACCTTTGGTATACTGGATTTCATTCTTTTGCCTTCTCCGGCCGCAAGTATTACGCAGCAAACATTATTCAAAAAGTTAACCCCCGGAATCAAATCAATATTAAATATATCAAAATTTAAAAATAACGCTTTACATTCTACATCTTAAGTCAAAATATTTCAATATACGCATGAATTTATAATTTTGCTTCCATTGCAGACACTACCGCTTCAACTATATCTTTAGCGGTCATGTTGTAAACTTCTTTCAGGTAAGACATTTTCCCAACTTGACCAAAAGAATCTTTTATACCCACAGAACGAATCGGCACAGGGTAATTTTCTGTTAAAACTTCTGCAACAGCGGAACGAAGCCCGCCTATAATATTGTGGTTCTCCACCGTTACTACTGTTCCTGTTCTTTTGGCTGAAGTTATAACGCTTTCTTCGTCAATCGGTTTTATGGTATGTATATTAATTATTTCCGCGTCTATGCCCATTTCTTCAAGCATTTTGTTTGCTTCAATTGTTTCAAGTTGCCATTG
>CAZSYK010000001.1:0-9354 GCA_964610685.1 uncultured Eubacteriales bacterium | reverse complement strand
GGTTTTGCTTTCTTCATAGATTATTTAACAAATAATTTAATTAACCATCCAAAAACGCTGTTTACTTTAAGCTCTGAATCTACTACGTTTTGCAAGCTTGTATTTTGCTGTATCAAAGCTTCAATTGTTTCTTGAACCATAATACCCGAACAAAATATGCTTACGTCTTTGCCCTCTTTTATAGTTTTGGAGCCAAAAAGATTAAATTTGTCGTTCTCGCTAAAAACATCCGGAATACTTTTCCTAAACATTCTTATATAAACAGGACCTCTATAATCAATTATCTGAGGTAAGACGCTTTTAAGCTGAATGTTATCAACCGGTTCAAATATAACTATATTCGGTATACTTCTAAGAACCCCTATATCTTCAAAGCTCATGTGAGTGCCGCCGTTATACTCAGCACTTACTCCCGGATCGGTGCCTATGATTTTAACATTTTGTTTTGCGTAGCATATGGAAATTGCAATCTGATCGCAAATTCTGCGTGTCACGAAAGGAGTGAAAGTGCATATAAAAGGTGTAAAACCGTAACTACTCATCCCCGCCGCTATTGATGCCATATTTTGCTCAGCAACACCAACATTGATGTTTCTGTCTTTATGTTTCTCCGAAATACTTGAAAAGCCACTCGGTTTAGCAACATCGGCATTCAAAATCACAATGTTTTCATTTTCGCTCATCGCTTTGTCAAGCTCTAAAGCAAACAGTCGTCTCATTTCCATCAAATTTTGCCTCCCAATTCTATCATGCCTTCTTCAAACATTTCTTTGGTTATGGGCATACTGTGATTCGAAGCTCCGGATTTTTCGGCAAAACTTACTCCGAAACCTTTTACGGTATTTAGAATTATCATAACGGGTTTATCACAAAGTTTGGCTTTTGAAATGGCGCTGTCGATTTCGTCGCAATCGTTACCGTTATGAACAGTTATAACGTCCCATCCGAAAGCTTCCCATTTTGAATCAAGCGGCATAATCTCACAAATTTCATCAATGGGGCCGTCAATCTGAAGCTTATTATAATCCGTAAAGGCAATCAGATTATCAAGTTTGTGGTGTGAAGCAAACATAGCGGCTTCCCAAATTTGACCTTCTTGAGTTTCCCCATCGCCGATTATTGTATAAACTGTCGCGCTGTCGGCTCTTAGTTTTGAAGCCTTTGCAATTCCCACCGCACACGAAAAGCCTTGGCCAAGCGAGCCGGTTGTCATATCAACTCCCGGGGTCCTATTCATATCGCAGTGACTTGGCAAATTGGTTCCGGGCTGATTAAGCGTTAAAAGCCATTCTTTCGGGAAATACCCCATATCTGCCAAAACCGCGTAAACCGCAGGTCCGCTATGGCCTTTGGAAACCACTAAGCGATCTCGACCTTCTTTTTTCGGATTTTTAGGGTCAACATTCATATGTTTGTTGTAAAGCACGACCAAAAGCTCGGTTATAGAAAGCGAACCGCCAATGTGTCCTACCCCAAGTGTCCCTATTTCGATTAATATACTTTTTCGTATTTCATTACACTTAAGTTCCAAATTCAAAAGTAAATCCTCCTACAATTAATTTTTTAAATTCAAAACAGTATCAAAGATTATCCGGCCCAAAGCTTTCGGGAAGCAATTCATCAAGCGTAAAAACTTTAAAATCATCCACGCTTTTAGCCAATATTATTTTAAAATTTTCGGGGTCGCAAAATTCCCTGAGTGCCTGACGGCACATCCCGCAAGGAGGACAATATGAACTTAAATTTTCTTTTTGGTTCTCATTTCCTCCGGCAACCGCAACTGCTTTGAATTTTCTGTTTCCATCAAAAACCGCTCTGAACAACGCTGTGCGTTCCGCGCAATTACACACGGAATATGCTGCGCATTCTATGTTAAACCCCTCATATATTTTTTCGTCTGAAGTTAAAAGCGCAGCACCTACTTTGAATTTAGAGTAAGGTGTATAAGCGCTTTTTCTTGCTTCAATTGCCGCTGATACCAATTTTTTTATATAATCCAAATATAATGCCTCCAAAATTATTTTCAAATTTAAAATCTAAAGTCACAATATAACAGTATAATAGATAAATTAAAAATTTTAAAGAAAAAATGCTTATGGATTTGAAATATACTTCATACTTGTGTAATATTTTATCTGGAATATGTTCTGAAACAACACAAACAATTCGGGAGGTATATACAGTTGAAAGCGGCTTTTAAAAAAGCAATATGCTTAATGACGGCGATTTCGGTTATTATATTTAATCATTACACTTTTTCGGGGCTTAGCAATACAAGCAGTACCATTTTCTCGGCTTTAGCAGCTACAGATCAAACAGAAAATGAAGATAACGGGAATAATAATTTCAATTTTATCAAATCCACTGACAATGTAAAAGATTTTATCTACGACGGTTCTTTACTTCTTTACGGAGGCATCTTCCTTATTGTTGTGTCCTGCGGGGGAATCATAATTACTTTTCTGCCGCGGCGACGTAAAAAAACAAAATCAAAAAAATCACGATCAGATAAACATATTGAAAAATAACAAAATTCGATTGTAATTCGCTCTAATTCTAAATTAATATATTTTCAATACTATGATCGGAGATGAGTAATAAATGTCTTTTACAAAAAGGATTGAGATATGCGAAGGTGTTAACTTCACATATATACCGGAAAAAAAGTTCAAAACCACAAGGCTTTCTTTTTCGATGTTTACTCCATTATCGGAAAAATATGTATCTAAAAATGCAATTTTACCAAATTTGCTTGCTCATTCATGCAAAAAACATCCCTCACTTTTTGATGTAAGCATGCGCCTCGAGGAACTTTACGGTGCCTCGGTTTCTCCGAGCTCCGCCAAAGTGGGCGACATGCAGGTAATAACCTTAGCTGCAAGAAGCATAAACAATAAATTTGCCATTGACGGCAAAAACAACTTGCTTGAAATAATCGATCTTTTATGTGAAATGATTTTTAACCCGAATACCGAAAACGAATCTTTTAAAGAAGAAAATATGGTTCAGGAAAAAAGGCAGCTTATTGAAGATATACAATCGGAAATGAGCGACAAAAAAGTCTACGCCGGGCGCAGATGTGAAGAAATTATGTGCAAAAAAGAAAAATTCGGGATTAACCCTTTAGGTAAAACAGAAGATGCGAAAAAATTAAATGGGAAAGACGTATACGCCGCTTGGCGAAAACTTTTGTCATCTTCCCATATTGAAATAATAATGATAGGTTCCGGTGCTTATGAACCTGTAGCGGAAAAACTCAGAAACAGATTTTCCGAAATCAAAAGAACCAACGTAGACTCTTGTTCAACCGAAATCATTAGAAAAGCCACACATGTAAATGAAGTTTGCGAAACTATGGACGTCAGCCAATGCAAGCTTGTTATGGGGCTACGAACGCAAACCGCAAAACCCGACAGCGAGGTTGACGCAACAAAAGTAATGAATGCTCTTCTTGGCGGAACAACTCAATCCAAACTTTTCATAAATGTAAGAGAAAAATTAAGCCTTTGCTATTAC
This sequence comes from uncultured Eubacteriales bacterium, assembly GCA_964610685.1. Taxonomy (GTDB): domain Bacteria; phylum Bacillota; class Clostridia; order Oscillospirales; family Acutalibacteraceae; genus UMGS1491. The sequence goes on along the minus strand of CAZSYK010000001.1, from coordinate 5,838 downwards.
TGCGCTTCGCGATACAATGCACAAAAAGGGATAATCTCAATCGAAAGCGGTGTCGAAAAAAAGAACATCCAAAAAGCAAAAAACGAGATACTCGAGCAGTTAAAAGAAATTAAGCTCGGTAATTTCAGCGATACGGAACTTAACGAAACAAAACTTTTCATAACTCAAAGTTTGCAAAAAGTAAAAGACAGTTTGAGCACTCTCGACGCTTGGTACGCGGTCCAAGCATTCGACGAAGTCAAGGACACACCGGATGATATAATAAAAAAAATAAATAAAGTGACTCGTGAACAGGTAATAGAAGCAGCCAGAAAAGTGACTCTCGATACTATCTACATTTTATTCGGAAAAGAGGAATAACGACATGAATTCCAAAAAAATAACAAGCAACCTTATTGATGAAGAATATTTTTATATGAAACATCCTTCAGGCCTTGACATTTACGTTCATCCCAAGCGCGGATACAGTTCAAACTACGCGGTAATAGGAACTGATTTCGGCTCGATAAACAACAAATTCAAACTTAAAAATCAAAACAGTTTCACTGTGGTTCCGGACGGCATAGCGCATTACCTCGAGCATAAACTTTTCGAAAGTAAAGAAGGAGATGCTTTTGAACTTTTTGCAAAAACCGGAGCATCTGCAAACGCTTATACTTCTTTTGAAAAAACTGCCTATCTTTTTTCGTGCACGGAAAAATTCGAAGATTCATTTGAAATACTTTTAAATTTTGTACAATCGCCTTACTTTACCCCACAAAATGTGGAAAAAGAAAGAGGCATTATAGGTCAAGAAATAAAAATGTATCAAGACAACCCGGATTGGAAAGTTCTTATTAATATGCTCGGCGCGCTTTACAGAAACCACCCTGTCAAAATAGATATAGCGGGCTCAATCGAATCAATAGCTCAAATCACACCGGAAATGCTTTATGAATGCTACAATACATTTTACAATCTTAACAACATGGCACTTTGCGTGGTGGGCGATGTTGACCCCGATCATGTGTTCACTTTGGCGGATAAAAAACTTAAATACTGCAAACCGCTTGAAGTTGAGAATTTTTTCCCCGAGGAGCCTTATGAGGTTAATCAAAAAACGGTATCGGAAAGCTTTGACATGCAATCATCGATTTTTAACCTGGGGTTCAAGGAAAACGTCGCCACGGCATCAAAACGCAGCAGCAGCGACCTTATTTACACAGACATAATTCTTAATTGTATGAGTTCGCGTACTTCTGAAATGCATCGCGAACTTTTACAAAAAGAACTTATAAATATCCCTTCCTTTTCTTATGAATATTTTGAAGGCCCGGGATATGCTTCCGTAATTTTTTCCGGCGAATCTGGTAATCCGGAAAAAGCTGCGGAGATAATACAAAAATATGCAGATAAAATCCGTTCAACGGGGATTGATAAAAAAACTTTCGAAAGAGTCAAAAAGGCTGTTTATGGTCAAAACCTTTCGGTTTTTAACAGCGTTTCGGAAATTGCTAATTTAACTCTGGATTTTTCACTTTCGGGAAGAGAAATTTTTGAACATATGAATATCTTAGAGGAAGCATCCGTAGAAAAAGCAAATGACAAGCTGAAAACCATGCTCGAAAGTAAATGTTCGGTTTTGTCAATTGCTAAGCCGAAACAATGAGCAACGTTTTATACAATGTTTCTTTCCCGAAAATTGGTATTTATTTAAAAATCAATCCCATAGCTTTTAAAGCAGGCAATTTTGGTATATACTGGTACGGAATAATTATAGCCATTGGATTTTTGCTTGCTTTTTTATATATTAGCAGCAAATCCGGTAAATTCGGCTTAACCCAAAATGATGTTTCGGATTTCACACTCACAGCGTCGGTGCTAGGAATTATAGGCGCAAGAGTTTATTATGTAATATTTTATCCGGGTAATTTTTACGAAGAAAACCCAATGAAAGTGTTCATGATATCTGAAGGCGGAATAGCAATTTACGGTGCAATAGCAGGCGGTTTTCTGGGAATTTGGTTAACAGCAAAAATAAAAAAGAAAAATATAAAATCGGTTCTGGATTTGATGTGTCTGGGTTTTGTTATCGGCCAGACTATAGGCAGATGGGGTAACTTTGTTAATCAGGAAGCGTTCGGAACCGAAACAGACCTTCCGTGGGGCATGATGAGCGAAAACACCCTTTTCAAAACAGTTCATCCTTGTTTTTTATATGAATCTTTTGGCTGTCTGGTCTGCTTCTTGTTTTTACATATATACAGCTCGAAAATAAAATTCAAACCGGGAAATATATTCCTTATTTACACGATGCTTTACGGATTACTCAGGGCGTTAATCGAAAGCCTTAGAACCGACAGCCTTGTTATACCCGGCACTTTCATTAGAGTATCGCAGCTGCTTGCAACGTTACTTTTTATAGCTTCTGCAGTATTGTTGCTGGTTCAAAAATTAAAAATTAAAACAAAAAGTGAAAACTACGCTAATAAAGCGTAGTTTTTTGCTAATTTCCGTTTTGATTTTTTGAATATTTTTCAAATTCAGTTAAATCCAGAGCAGGATACTTTTTCAAAAAAGGTTTTAATAGACTTAGAATGGATTTTATGCCTCCCCTCATATAACTTTCGGCATATAAAACCATCATTGGGTCATGTATGCTTTTTCTGAGTAAAATCCATCCGTTTTGATGCTTAGCTTTAAAATTAACTCTAACTCCTTCAATATTATCTTTATCTAAATCAAAAGCTTTATTAGACATCGCGTAATTTTTTAATTCCGAAAGTATTTTACCGGTTAAAGTTGCCAAATCATCGCCTGCCATAGGTATTCTGATGCCAATTTGTTCTTTAGCGTCCACAAGATCCTTTATTGAATCGTTTAAAGTTTTATTCTTTTGACGAAGATTCGCCATTTCAATTATAATTTTGGCGGCAAGATAAGCCCCATCATCTATAAATTTATTCTCTTTGAAAGCCGCATGACCTGAAGATTCAATAGCGAGTGGGCAATCCGCTCCGTTTTCATTGATTTTTTTCGCCATGCTTATAACATTATGATAACCTCGTTTATATCTAAATTGAGTTCCGCCTAATTTCTCGATAAAAGCTTTCAGATAATCAGATGTAACGGAATCCGTTACTATAACTCCGTTTGGACTGCTTTTAAGCGCAATAATTGAAGAAAGAGCTATAAGTTTATTCTTTTCGATTGCTTTACCGTCGTTACCGACTACAGCTACGCGATCAACATCGGTATCAAAAATTATTCCGAGATCCGCCTCTGCTTCCATGGTAGCGTTTGATATGTATTTAATAGCATCCGAGTTTTCCGGATTAGGTATATGGTTTGGGAAATTTCCATCAGGATTTAGAAACATGCTTCCTTGCGTGCGTGCACCTAAAGGATTTAAAACATCATTGACAAAAAATCCTCCCGCGCCATTTCCGGCATCTACAACTATTCGGAAATTTTTTAAAGGTTCATCATAATTTTCTTTTGAATTTATTCCCTCTTTTATTAACCTGCGCAAATTTTCACAGTAATAACTCATAAGATTAACAGCTCTAACATTTCCGCGCTCACTAATAGAAGGTAAATCTCCGTCCTGAGCCAACTGCAAGATTTCTTCCACATTTTTTTCGGATAATCCACCTTCAGCGGTAAAAAATTTAAATCCGTTTCTGTTTGAAGGATGATGGCTGGCGGTAATTTCTATGGAAGCGGTACAATCAAGCACGGTTGTAGCCATAAACATAGCGGGAGTTGAGGAAAGTGAGCAATCATAAACATTTACTCCCACGCTTCTTAAGGCGTTAACAGCTACATTTTTTATCCTTGGTGCCGAAACTCTGGAATCGTGACCCAAAGCTATAGTAATCGAAGTATAGTCAAGATTCATTTTTTCACGGATCCATTTTGCAAAGGCCAAGCATATTTTTTCGACTGTTTCATTTGTTAAATTTATTTTTTCGCCTTCAACACTGTCGGTTGCAACGCCTCTTACATCAGAACCGCTTTTTATTTGCTTCCAAAAATCGTCCAGCATATTAAAGCACATTCCTTTCAAAAAACTCATGTTGTTTCTATATAAAACGAGTAAAACCGCAATTCGAATTTACAATAAAATATACCTGATTATATCACAGAAATTATAAAAAACAAACATTTAAATGAAGAGGCTTTCTAAAAAACCTCTTCATAATATTAACAACTACCTTTACCTCGCGGGTATTTTTAAAGACTGCCCTATTCTCAGGTTCCCGTTTTTTAATTTGTTAAGTGACATTATTTCAAGATAACGATTTCCGTTACCTAAAAAATTTTTAGCTATTCTCCAAAGAGTATCTCCTTTCTTAACTGTGTATGTCTGAAAAAACACTTTTTGGTCGGCGGGGATTTTAACCACCTGACCGGGATAAACCATGTCGGTAGTTAACCCGTTAAGAATCATAATCTCCTCATATCTCGGGCCATTCCCTAAAAACCTTTCCGCGATTTTCCATAAAGTATCATCTTGTTTTACTCGATATAAAATTATATTCGAATTAATATCCTGAGGAATTCGAAGCGTTTGACCCGCAAAAATTATCGGACGAGTAAGACCGTTAAGTTCCATTAATCTTTTGTATTGCTCGGGGTCTCCAAAAACTTTTTTTGCTATACTTCTTAAAGTGTCATTTTTTTCTACGGTATAAAAAGAAGGCTCCGAAAAATCCGGCTCCAATCTGCTAACGCGTGTGCTGTTATAACCGGGAGAAAGTTTATTCATATTGTTCGTGCTGTTAATGTTGCTCGTGTTGTTCATGTTATTCGTGTTATCACCGCTATTAGTAGCCTTAGCAGCAATGTTAGTGCCGTTACCGGCATTCATGCTGCTCCCAAATCCGTTACCCGATTCTTTCATATAATTATTATTGCTATTTCCGTTGCCGTAGGTATTGCCATTAATTCCGCTATTATTAACATTGTTAAAGTTATTGTTATTGTTGTTATTGTTGTTATTATTCATATCTGAGTTCAAGTGATTCAGTCCCTCCTGTTTTATAAGCATTGGATAATCAACATAAGAAATGTTCAAATTTGCATTTCCGGATACTCCTTGAACACTCCCTCTGTTGGAATACTGCCATATGGTAACATTTTCATCATAAGTAGGACGATGCATCGCAGGATCGGCTGTAAAATCCGACAACCATATATCTGTATTAGAAATTTGATTGGTATCAACGTAATCCTTAATCATACTTACTCCTGCATAAAGTATCGGATAGTATTTTGATTTTTTTATAACATCTAAAAATGTTGAAATTATATTTGTAAAAAATCCTTTACCCATTCGCATCGCTATTCCGCTTTCAACGACCAGTGCTAAAGGGTAATAAAAATTATATGTTCTTATAATATTTAAAAAATGATTTGCTTCCTCTTCTGCCTCGCTGATGTTTTGTGCTCCCGAACGGTGGTATACTCCGGGAGAAATATTTGTACCGGAAATGCCATCCATATTTTTGGCAAACTGATTATCCACCCCGGAAGCACCATATGTTGCTCGAATCATTGCAAATTTAATTCCGGCTGAAGCTACGCTTCCCCAATCTATGTTTCCCTGCACTTCTGATACATCAATACCGTTATATTGCACTTACAATCACCCTTTATAATAAATTTAATTTACAAGCATTGTTATAACCAACACCTCTCTTCTTTTTTTAAAAGTAAATTTTTATAAAATCAGCTTTGTGCTACTTTGTTACTTTCTAAAACTAAGAATGATTTTCAAAGTATTGACACGCAAGCTATTAAATGGTATGCTAAACCTTGTAGTAAATATTCGATTGCTGGTGTAGCTCAGCTGGT